>JAZPZM010000143.1:0-7802 GCA_045544735.1 Eubacteriales bacterium | reverse complement strand
TCATTATTCATCATTCATTACTTCTCCGCCCGAGCGCTTGTCCCATAACGACGGGCGTTTCCTCGCCGCGCTCGGTCGCCGCAAAGAACTCCTTATCAATATCGAGCTTGTCCTTCTCAAGCAAAAGCACGACGGTGCTTCCGCCGTAGAGGAACATTCCCTTTTCCTCGCCGCGCTCGACGCGACGCGCGCCGTGGAGATTTGCTATCTTGCCGACGAGCAGAGCGCCGACCTCTATCTGCGTGATAAGTCCGAAGTCGTCGGTATCTATCACCGTGTACTCACGGCAATTCTCGCAAAACACGGGGCTTGCCTCAAGCGCGATGGGGCGCACGGTATGAAGCTTGCCGCGAATGAAGAAATTCTCGCCCTTTTCACCGTTTGCGGGGTAGCAATAGCGGTGATAGTGATTGACGCAAAGCCTGAAAACGAGGCATACGCCGTCGCGGTAACGCGCAGCAAGCTCCTCGTCGCCAAGCAGAGAGCTTACGGTATAGCGGCTCTGCTTTATCGCAAGCACGGTGTCGCCGCTTATGCGGTAGGCGCTGAGAAGTCCGTCGCAGGGCGAGATAAGCACGCCCTCGCCCGCGTTTATCGGGCGTTTGCCCTCCTTTATCCTGCGGCAAAAGCAATCGTTGAAGCAGCGAAAATTATCAGACTCAAAATCCGCAAGGTCAATGTTGTTTTTCTTTACGAATTTCTTTATCATCGGCTTTGAGAGGCGCGTGTTCAAAAACCACCCTGCCGCGTTCGACACGCCGCGCGCCGTCAGGGGCTTGAGCACGAGCCTGCCCGCGCGCGTATGGTAGAGAAATCTGAGTGAGCGGGATTCTGCCATGGCTTATCTCGTGCGGAAATACCAGATGAGCAGAAGTGCGGCAGCCTCGACAAGACCTATCGCGACCATGATGAGTATGCCGCGAAGCTTGGGCTTGGGAATGCTGAATTTTCCGAGGAACGCAAAGCCCGCAAGGATAGTAACGGGAATGTAGACCACGGAAATATCAAAGGGCAGAAGGTATCTGAAAAGCATTACCGTGGGGAAGATGAGCGCGGCAGAGGTAACGGGAAGTCCCGTGTAGGCACGGCGCGTGCCGCCCTCGGTGCGCTGGCGCTCCTCCTCGGTAACGTTGAAGTATGCAAGTCTTATAAGCGCGGCAAGAATGTAAAGCACGAGAATGGCAAAAAGCGCGTACTTTATTAAAATTACGAGCTTCGGACTGCCGCTGCCAAAGAATTTGTCAAAAAACTCCGAGGTGTTGATGAGCGCAACGCCGATGCAGGCGGGAAGCACGCCGAAGGCAACGAGGTCGGAAAGCGAGTCTATCTGTATACCGTAATTCATTTCCATATCGGAGCGGTCGGACTTCGTGCGAGCCACCTTGCCGTCAAATGCGTCGAAAAGTCCGCAAAGAAGCAGGAAAAACACGCCCCAATAGGGGTGTCCGTCGCCCGCAAGCGAAACTATGATGCCCGTGCCCGCCGACAAGAGAGAAAGGTAGGTTAAAACGACCGTGTAGTTATAAAATCCTATCATAATTTTTTACCTCTTTTTTTGATTGTGAAATATCTGATAAGAACGGATATTCCGCAGATGAAAACGCAAAGATAGAACGAAAGAGAACGCGAAAGAAGCTCAAGATTTACCGCTTGTGCCTCGCTCATGATAGTCGAAAAGCCGTCAAGCATAAGGTAATCGCTGACTCCGATAGCACCGGGGACGGGAATACAGCTTGAGCCGAGCACCGTGTAACCCTGAATGAAGAAAACGTCCGTAGCCTGCAAAAACGAGCAACCCGTCGTCGCAATATAGACGAACACGCTGACCGCAAGCTGTGCTATCCTTTGCAGGAAATTAAACAAAAGCGTTATCCAAAGTCCCTTTTTATGCCGCGATATCATCGCCGTGCTTTCGCGGTAGCTCTCGATAGCCGTGTCAAGCTTGGCAAGCCTTTTTCCCTTGTGTCGCAGGATGCGAAGCTTGCAAAGCAGATTTATTCCGCCTCGGCAGATGCGGTAAAGAAGCTTGTCGTTTACAAGAAGCAGTACGTTAAAGGACGTAAGCGCAACGAGCACGATAGCGCCGCAGATGATTATTATCTTCGACGCGGTGCTGTACGCAAGGAAGATGTCAGGCCTTACGGTAAAGCAAACGATACTTACGACGATAAGAGAAACGAGATACATACAAAGGTTCGACAGAAGGGCGGCGGTGGCGGTCATGCCCGACATTCCGTCCTTTATCATAAAATACGCGCTCGCGGGCTGTCCGCCCGTGGCGGACGGCGTTATGGATGAAAAATATATATCGGATGCCGAGTAGATATATCCGTGGCGGAAGCGTATTTTGTGTCCGAGCAAACGGCACGTCGCCATAAGCGCCATTCCCTCAAAGAGAATGAACATAAGCGTCGAGGCGACGGCGCTGATCATCCACACGGGTGACGCCGCGGATATATACGAGAAGAATTCAGCCGCGGAGAAGTTCCTGCTTTGCGCCGCCACAGCCCACACGCTGATCGCGGCTATCAGAATAAAAACGATGAGCCAAAGACCGTTTTTACTCTTTTTGGGCGCTCCTTCCCCGTGCTTATTCTGTTGTTCTTTGTTCATAAGTTCACCTATTGCTTTTGTTTCTTGAAAATACCGCCTCAAGCCTTCCGAAAGCGGCTTCTGCGGGCAGATGCGCCGACAAGAGCCACGCAAGCTCCGCAAGGATCACGCCGCCGACGATGTCGACGAAAACGTGCTGCTTGATAAAAACGGTGGATGCGAAAACGAGAAGTGTGAAAACAAGCTGTCCCAAAAGATATCCCCGCGGCAACGTGCGCCTTATGGGGAACGCGCTCCTGAAGCACAGCCAGCTTACCGCGCAATGAAGCGACGGAAAAAGATTCACGGGCTCGTCAAGAAAATATATGATGCCGACTAAAGAATCAAATACTCCGCCGTCGAGCGTCGGGCGTATCATAGTAGTGGGAATCAGCACGAAAAACACCGCGGCAACGACCTTCGCCACTATATCGGCGGCGGCAAGGCGCGTGCAAACGCCACGACTCCTTGCGGAATGGAAGAGATACGAGCCCACCCATTGAAGATATGCGCCGACGTAAAAAATAATGAAAAAGGACAAAAACGGAATGCTATCGTCCACGAAAACGGAAAAATCACGGTGTTGAACCCCGCCCGTAAGCAACGGGGGTATCCAATAAAATATAGAATGCAAGAGCGCTACCGTAATAAGCGGGACTCGCGCGTGCTTTGGAAATGCCTTTTGAATAGTCTCTTTAAGCTTTGCCATTTGTCTCCAAACGTGAAAATCAATATCCCATAATAACACGATTATATAATATCACATTTTAATGAAAAAAGCAATATATTATTAAAAATTGACAGAAATATAAATTCTTGATGATTTTTTCCTGAAAAATGTTAATTTTTTGATGCCCACTTGCCATTTTGTGATAATTATGATATACTCTTTTTGTAAATCAAAGCATAGGATATTTAATTAATGAAAAGAATTTTAGTTTTAGTTTTATCTTTTATTTTCGCGCTCGGCGCGCTTTTGCCCGCCGCGGCGGCTGAAAATAACGAGGTCCTGCCCCCCGCCGCACTTTCCGAGGACGAGAAAAAGGCAGTGCTTTCCGCACTGTACGAGGCGGATATCGCAACCGTCAGGCGCGCCGTCGAGCTTCGCCTTATCTCGTGCGTCGAGCTGACCTCTTACTACCTTGAACGCATCGAAAAATACAACAAGTCCTATAACTGCTTTATCACTATGTGCGACAACGCGCTCGCCGAGGCGCAAAAGCGCGACGACCTTATCGCCGAGGGCAAGGCAGAGGGCGCGCTTTTCGGCGTTCCCGTAGTGGTCAAGGACAATATCGACTACGAGGGCTACCACACCACCAACGGCAACAAAAAAACAAGCGAGCAGATAGCAAAGTCCAACGCCGCCGTCGTGCAAAGACTGCTTGATGAGGGCGCGGTGATACTTGCAAAGTCGAATATGAGCACGGAAGCGCAATCGGCGTACTACACCAAGAGCAAGGCGGCGGGCGAGACCTACAACGCCTATAACCGCGAGCTTGCCGCAGGCGGCTCGTCGGGCGGCTCGGCAGTAGCCACGAGCCTCAATTTCGCCGTCGCGGGACTCGGTACTGACACCAACTCCTCGCTCCGCTATCCTGCGGCACTCGGCGGGCTTGTGTCCATGCGCCCCACGACGGGACTTATAGCGCGCGACGGGCTCGTGTTGCTTAACAAAGCGCGCGACACCGCAGGCGCGATAACGAGGAGCGTAAAGGATCAGGCAATAATGCTCGACGCTCTCGTAGAGGGCGGAAAATATACCGAAAACCTTGATTCCACCGTGCTTTCGGGTATGCGCATAGGTATACTCAAGGAGCTTTCGGGCGTGACGAAAAGCACGTCGGGACGTACGGAATCAACCGTCGACAAGGAAGTCATAGCGGCGTTTGCCGCCGCCGCTGACGAGCTTCGCGCCCTCGGCGCAGAGGTCGTTGAGGTCTCGATGCCCAAGATATTCACCCTGTCAAGCGCGTGCGGCGAGTCAAAAACCAACTTTGCCGCGGCGAAGGAAAAATTTTACGCCGAGTTTGAAAAACTGCTTGCGGATAACGGTATCGCCGCCGTGATCTACCCGACGTATCTCCACGCACCGCAGTACACGGGCGTTGACGAAACGGGCGCGCTCAAGGTTTACAAGCAGACCTATATAAATAACTGCTCCATCCTCTCGCCACCGCTCGGTCTGCCCGATATTTGCGTTCCCATAGGAAATCACTCGCGCGGTGCGTCCATAGGTATGCAGATAGCGTCGCTGAGAAACAGCGAACAGCTCATTTTGAATATTGCATATTCATACACCGAAAAATACGACCACCGCACCGCTCCCACGGGCGCGCCCGACTCCTACGAGGAATTTCACACAGGCTCGCTTGCCGAGATAATTTCATCTTACGAGGACTCGCTAAAACCCGAAACCGAGCCTGAAACCGCCGCGCCCGAAACGACGGACGGCGTAGTGACCGTGCCCCCCGTTGACGAAACGCCCGCGCCCGCGACCACCGCACCCACGACCACCGCCGCCGCGCAGGACGCTATCACCATTGAAGACGTGTTGCCGTGGATAATAACCGCCCTCACCACCCTCATCGCCGCGATGATATTCTATATCGTCTACTTGCGTGCTAAAAACGCTTCGCGTTTTTAATGATATCCACCTGCGGTGGATGATATCCGCCTTCGTCGGATGAAATATTTCGCTTCGCGAAATGTGAAATATTTTGCTTCGCAAAATGTTAAGGTAAAAATTGGTCAAATTCGTGGCTTTGTCCGATTTTATTTTATAATTGCTTTTTGCCTTGCAAAAAGCTACCTTAATATTTGCCCGCAGGGCAAATACATCATTCATCATACGCGAAGCGTATATCATATTTGGCGTAAGCCAAATATATCATTGATAAAACGGCTTTGCCGTTTTATCCACCCTTTCCACTCTGAGAGTTCCGTCCGCGACCTTAAAATATATCTCAAAGCCGCCAAAGGACATTCCGTACTCACGCGCGGGATCGTCCTGATACGACGGGCGCGGGTCCTCGGCAAGCACCGCAACGGCGGCGGAGCGCTTGTCCTCCGGCAGAAGCGAAAGCAATTCGTCGGGAAAATCCACCCTCAAAGCATAGTCAACGAAATCCACCGAAAAGCCGCCACGCGCGCCGTCAATTGCGTCGGCGTGGGGCAGATACGGCTTGATATCGTAAATGGGCGTTCCGTCCATAAGGTCAGCCCCGCTGACGATAAGGCGCGGCGCGTCCTTGCCGTCAAGCTCGATTTTTTCAAGCTTTACCACGCTGAGCCCCAAGGGATTCGGGCGGTAAGGCGAGCGCGTGGCAAACACGCCGACGCGGCGGTTTCCGCCGAGCCTCGGCGGGCGGACGGTCGGCGACCACGCATCGTGCGCGTTAGCCGAAAATCCCCAAACGAGCCATATGTGCGAATATCCCTCAAGCCCGCGAAGCGCCTCGCGGCTTTGGTATTCGGGCAAAAACACTATCTCCCCGCGAAGCTCGGCAACCCTGCCGCTTTGGCGCGGTATGCCGAATTTTTCGGGAAAATCCGTCCTTATCCTTGCAATCTCCTTTATCTCCACGCTCACACCTCTTTTCTTTTATTGAATTATAGCTTAATAATATAAAAATGTCAAGCGCGAGATTGACACACGCGGCATTTTGTGTTATACTTACTGTGTATCACTATGCAAAGGAGGCGCAAAAATGGTCAAAATAATCGGAATTGAGAAAAAATCACTCGCCGAAAAAGCGGGCGTACGCGCGGGCGACGTTCTCGTAAGCATCAACGGCAAGGAGATAGCCGACGTTCTTGACTACCGCTTCCGCCTTTGCGAGAGCAAGATCACCCTCGCGCTTTTGCGCGACGGCAACGCCGTTACCGTCAAGATTAAAAAAGCCGAGGACGACGATATCGGGCTTGAATTTGAAACGCCCCTTATGGATAAAAAGCAGTCCTGCCGCAACAAGTGCATATTCTGCTTTATCGACCAGAACCCCAAGGGAATGCGCGAGTCCTGCTATTTCAAGGACGACGACTCGCGCCTTTCGTTCCTGCACGGAAACTACATCACTATGACGAACCTCTCCGAGCACGAGATAGAGCGCATTATCGAGATGCACATCTCGCCCCTCAACGTTTCGGTGCATACCACGAATCCCGAATTGCGTTGCAAAATGCTGAACAATCGCTTTGCGGGCGAGGTGCTTTCGTACCTGCGCCGCTTTGCCGACGCGGGCATTAAGATATGCGCGCAGATAGTTCTTTGCCGCGGCGTAAACGACGGCGCGGAGCTTGAGCGCACGATGCACGACCTTGCCGCACTCCACCCCGCGCTTGACAGCGTTTCGATAGTACCCGCGGGACTTACCAAGCACCGCGACGGGCTTTATCCCCTCTCCCTTTTCACCCCGGAGGAATGCCGCGCCGTCATCGGTCAGGTCACCGCATTCGGCGACGCTTGCCAATCGTTTTACGGCTCGCGCCTTTTCTGGTGCTCCGACGAGTTTTACGTTCGCGGCGGAGTTGCCCTGCCACCCGAAGAATATTACGAGGACTTTTCCCAGCTTGAAAACGGCGTTGGAATGCTACCGCTTTTCGAGGCGGAAGCAAACGCCGAGCTTGATTTTGCCGCCGAGGACAAGCCCGTGCGCCGCGCGACGCTCACCGTAGTGACGGGATACGCCGCGTACGATATGATATGCCGCGTCTGCCGCCGCGCCGAGGAAGTGTGCGAGGGACTTAAAATAAACGTCCTGCGCATCAGAAACGACTTTTTCGGCGAGAGCGTAACGGTTTCGGGGCTTCTTACAGGCGGCGATATCGCCGCGCAGGTCTGCGAGGAAAGAAACAGCGGCACGGATCTGGGCGAAATGCTCCTGTTTCCGCGCAACGCGCTCCGCGCCGACGGCGACCTTTTCCTTGACGGCATCTCCCCCGACGAGCTTTCAAGGAAGATCGGCATCCCCGTGGCGACCACCGCGTGCGACGGCGGAGAATTCGTCAGCGCCCTGCTTTACGAAAACTAAAAAAGGACGGTGTAATATGAAGAAAAACTTAATAACTAAAAAAATCTCCGCGTGGCTCTGCCTTGCCGCGCTTGCGCTCTCGCTTTCGTCCTGCGCCCTCATTGCAGATGACGGACGAGTAATGAACACGCTCCACGCGGGCGAAACGCGCCCACCCAAGTCGGATCGTAGCCATGT
>JAZPZM010000142.1:0-8801 GCA_045544735.1 Eubacteriales bacterium | reverse complement strand
ACCTTCCGCAACAACTATCCGGGTTATATAAATCGGGTACCGAATTACAGAAGCTGGGGTTGGCTTTCGGTATATCCGCAGGCAAAATACTATGCGGGATACGAGGATGAGAAAGCGGGCAGCGTCGAGCAGATCAGCGTTGGTGTTTCGCAGAATCACAACTACGTGACTCATAAGCTCTCGGCGATGAACGGTGAGAACAACACGGGCAGGACCTATACCTCGAAGGGCTACGACACGAGTGAGAACGCGATCCTCAAGGGAGCGAATTTCGCGGAGCAGTTCGAGTACGCACTCGAGGTCGATCCCAAGGTCATTTTCGTTACGGGCTACAACGAGTGGATCGCGGGCAGATACGAGGAGTGGCAGGGGGTAAAGAACGCATTCCCCGATCAGTTCAATGCCGAGAACAGCCGTGATATCGAACCCTCGCGCGGTGTCCTCGGAGACGCGTATTACTATCAATTCGTCAATTTCGTCAGAAGATATAAGGGCGTCCGCGCGATCCCCGAGCCGAGCGGAAGGCAGAGCATTGACGTCTCGGCATCGCCCTCACAATGGCAGAGTGTCGTGCCCTATTTCGCATCCTATATCGGAAACATCGGTGACCGCGACGCGGGCGGCTACGGCAATCTTCATTACAGCGATTATTCGGGCAGAAACGATATAATCGGAGCGCAGATGACCCGCGACGGTGAGAATATCTATATCCTCGTTGAATGCGCGAAGGATATCACGCCTTATACCGATCCGCTCTGGATGAACGTTTACCTCGACGTTGAAGACAGAGACGGCGGATGGGAATCCTTCGATTACGTTGTCAACAAGACCTCGCCGAGGAGCGAGAGCGTTGCCGTTCTTGAAAAATTCACGGGCAACGGCTACGAGAGCGAGTTCGTCTCTGACGTTGCGTATTCGGTGCAGGGAAGATATCTGCAGATCGCGATACCGAAAGCCGCGCTCGGCATCGAGGGCGAAGACTTCACGGTCAATTTCTTGGTTACCGACAACGTCCACGATGAGGACGATCAGGCGCAGAAGGGCGAGTCAAGCTACCTTTACACACGTTTTTCGGGCAATATTCTCGATTTTTATACCTCGGGCGACGTTGCTCCACGGCAGATTCAAGTACAGCTATATAAGCAAGACCGCTGAAGCTCAAGCCGATGAAAGCACGGAGCAGACTGCTCCCGTTATCGACGAGGAGATGAATTGCTCGGGATGCGGAAGCTTTTCCGCGGCACCCCTCGCCGCAATCATTCCCGCGGCGGCTTTGATGACTAAGAAAAAGAAAAAGAAATAATTTGCATAGCCGTACGGGAGTCGAACATAATTGGTTTTGGCGGGCAGATTTTCCCGATAACTGCAGTTCTTTCCTTGATAATATTAATATATGATCATCGAAAAGAACCTTGTTCTCGAAAAAATCTGCTCCGTCAAAACTGCTCGCACCTCACGGCGAATTAATTTTTGATGGATTTTGGTGGAATTTTGCGAAGCAAGGTATTAACCTTGCGAGTAAAAGCACGCCGAAATACGCGAAAAGTAATCGCCGTGAGGCAATTAGGTTCGACTCCCGTACGGCTAAGAAAACGGGCGGGTGGCGGTCGTTTATGACCGTCACCGCCCGTTTTACGCTTACTTATTTATTTGATGATCTTAAATTTGCCAATAATAGGAAGCTCTTTAGCCTTACCGTTCAGCGCGTTGATGATTCCGATAACGGCGAGAACGGTAATCAGGATGCTCGCAATAGGAGCAATGATCCAACCGAGTATGGGGATCACCATAATCACTCCCGATGCAATAGCCGCAAGGAAAAGTACAAGCCCCTGATTTGTGTGGTATTTGGCAAAAGGCGAATCCTTTGCCGCAAGGAGAGGAATAAGGAAGATTATGTAAGCAAGTACTGCCATTAACTTATTCTTCTCAATATCAGCAGCGTCAAACTCTTCCGTTGTATCCGCGGTGTTATTGAGTGACGCGACCTTATCGGAAAGATTGTTCTTCTTTTCTTCCGCTTGGGGCTGTACGGGCTCGCTCGGAGCTCCTACGGTGTTACCGCAGTTTGAGCAGAATTTTGCCCCTTCCTCTATCTTTGTTCCGCATTTTTCACAGAATGCCATAATTAATTTCTCCTTTATATTATTTTTGTTTTTTGGGCATATGCCCGCAAATTATCCGCCAAAGCCGCCAATTCCGAAGCCTTCAAACAATGAGCCGAGATCCAATCCCGCGAGATCGCCTAACGAACCGATAAGGAAATATACTGCGATCGAGATGATGGCAGAGAGGATAAGTCCCACAAGTACCCAAATCAGAATTGCACGGGCAAAATGCTTGAGATTCTTATTTTTTGCCGCAAAGCCCATAATAAGGCAAACAAGGAATCCTATTACAGGCAGCGCGTAAAGAAACATCAGCCAAAAATATGCACCCGTGCCGACTACCTTGTCGGTCTTATCACTTGCGCTTGCAGGTACCGCCTGCGGAGAGGCATATACCGTCTGCTGAGGCGGCTGAACATACTGCGGTTGAGCATACTGCCGTGCGGGTTGGGTATATTGCTGCCTCGAAGGCTTCTGAACGTACTGAGGTTGAGGTTGGGGCTGAGGTTGGGGTTGAGGCTGAGGCTGAGGTTGAAGCTGAGGTTGGGGCTGAGGTTGGGAAACGTGAGATTTGGTCGGAGCCGCCCCTCTCGGAGTTCCGCAAGATGTGCAGAAAGCCGCGCCATCAGCAAGTACGCTTCCGCACTTCATACATACGTCCTCTTTGACAGTTTCTTTTACGGGCTCTTCTGCAGGTTGCCGGACAACGACCACTTCCTCGGGTGCTTTTGATCCGCAGTTGGTGCAGAACGCCGCACCGGGTGCTATATCCGCACCGCATTGATCACATTTCTTTTGCATAATAACACCTCCGTATTATTCATTCGGTAACATATCCGCAGTTATTCCTGCATCCGCCAAACTCTTGACCGAGGTATCGTATTTAACGACCTCGATAAGGGTAAACGCGTTCTGTGCAAAGAGCAATCCCGTATCGCGGCTCAGCCAGTATTCGGCCGTGCTCTGAGTGGAGGTTATTTTGATACACTGCGAGCCGGCTATCGTCTTTGTCGTTGACTGATCTTCCACCATATAGTTCGTCTTTGTATAAAAGAGATAGTTCATAGAACTCTTCAAAGCCTTATCTACGCCGTATCTGTCAAGTACTTTATCCGCCTTTATCCACATGATCGAGTCGCCTAAGCTCATACCGTTATATCTCGTCCAGGTCTTTGCGGATGCATCGTACTTGAAATAGGTCTTCGACAATGCGCCGGAATCAAAATAGTAATCCTCGCCGATCTTGGTTACCTTATAGGTAATTTTGCTGTCGGGATTTGATGAATATGCGTACGTATATTCAACATGGGCGTTTGTCGGAAGCGTAAAGCCCGGTCCCTCGTATTTTTCATAATCAACGTAAAAGGTTCCGTAATTCTCGCCAAACGAAAGCGAGACTTCTACCTGATCGTAGTTATCGAAGATCATCGAGTACTTAGCTCTTTCTGATGTCTTGGTAGTTTCCTCAAAGCCTGCGGCGCGCATTGCGGCGCACCAAGTCTCAACCGCTTCGGTATCAAGGTTATTTCTGATGTAAATGTAGTTGTTCTCGACGTCAAAGACACGGCGGGGGGCTTCCGCTATTGCGGGAAGCAGAGCGGCAAACTCAGCACCGTATTGTGTCTTTATGTGCTCTGCAGGCCATTCAAGACCCGTGAGCTCTTCCTTTTCAACCGTGATCGTAAGCCGTCCGCCGTAGCTGTCGTATTCCGCGGAAACGTTTGCATAGAGCCCGTTTCCGAGATCCTTTACATAGATGTATTCATCTGTATAGTCGCCCGCGGTCTTCGCATAGCCTGCGCTCTCGATCGATGCAAGCCAAGGATCAAGCTCCTCTTCCTCGGTCCAGGTCATATATACCGCGATGTGATCGAGATATTCCGAATATTCTCCCGGCTGCTCGTTTTTATATTCCGAGACTTCAAGCTCTTTGTAGTTGCCGCTGTAAGCGGGAAGAGCGATCGCCTTGCCGAAGAAGGCGTCTATCTGATCGCTCGGCCAAGCGGGAAGAAGGCTTCTGTCTGTGTAATGGTAAGCAAATTCAACGTACTGCATACCGTCAAGGTCATAAAGCTCAAGCTCGAAATATCTGCTCTCATCACTGTTGTCGATCCATTGGAGCACCGCCTCGGGTCCCCAGCTTTCTGCCTCGCCCTCGACCATCGTATAACCCGACAGTTGGGAGCTAAGAGCATCTGCAAGCGCCAGAAAGTTTTCTTCATTGAGATTTGCACTTCCGTTGAGGAGCATTCCGCCGTACTGAGCCTTTGCGCCGTCATTTGAAAGCGAGGGAAGTCCCACCGAGGTAACGAACGAAGGAAATTCGAGCTTTACGCCGGAATACTTTTCGATCTCCTTTATAAATTCGGTAGGACCCGACGTCATTCCCTCTATCAGCTCGTTATCGGTCATTGAAAAGGCGATCGTAAGCAGGTCGCCCTCCATTGCAATAACGGCGCCGTAAAGAACCTTATCCGTCGTGCGAGAGTAGGTAAGTGTATCCTCATTGGCTTCCCAGGAGGAAAAAGCCGAAGCGATATCCGCAAAGAATTCCTCCGCATTCACCTTGGGCTCGGTCATCGTAACCATATACATCGACATGCTCGAGCCGCCAATGGTTGCGCCCGCGTAGTCCTCGGCTTCGGGAAGCGTGATCTTTACGCCGAAAACGTCTTTGATATTTTTCTCTATAGTTTCCTTGTTGTCTGAATCCTCGATGTTTTCAAAACCTTCCTGTGCCTCACCGAAGTCCTCGGGATCGGGATCTTTACCACCGCCGAGATCACAAGCAACCATAGAAAGCAGCATCAGTGCCGCAAGTAAAAACGCCAATAATTTTTTCATTGTATTTTCCTCCAATTCAAAACTCTGTTACTTACCCTGCCACTCTTCCTCTGTGCCTTCATTTTCGGAGGTCACGATATCAGAGCCGGAGGGAATATCGATCGTATAGGGAGTTTCAAATTTCTTGCAGGTAAATTCTGTACTTCCCGAGCCCTCGGCACCTGCAGAAGCGCCGAGCTTCCAGGAAAGGCACATACCGGTTTCAATATCTATGCAGAAGGTATATTCCATACCGTATCCGAAAAGTCCGATAGAGTAGGAGAATTGATCACATTCTCTGTCCGCCACCTTTTCGCTCGTCTTCTTCATAGGTGCGCCCTCGAACATTTTATAATTCCCGAGGTAGCCGAAAAGCGCGATCGTGTAGTAGGAACAGCTTTCTTCCATCTGCTCTCGGGTGATGCCTGCTTCTTCATAGACGGTCTCTGTCATCAGCCACTTACCATCCTCCTGTTTGGTGTATGTAACTGCTTTGGTATCGTCCGAGAAATCAACGATAAGCTCATCGCCGTCGCCGCAATAATAAAAAGCGGTGGGGGTTTCGGCATAGATGATCTTTTCGGCGGTGGGAGTTTCGCCTGTTTCGATATTTACGATGCTCATTTCTATGTAAATACCGTCCTCTTCCCTCATCTTCTTGAGATTTTCTTCCATTTTCTCATAGTCGTAATCCATTGTTACACCCTCGTTGCCGCCCGTGAGTATCGATTCGAGATCGCAGGACGTAAGCGAGAGCAGCATAATAGCCGCGAGTAAAAGCGCAAACAGTCTTTTCATAGTTTTTTACTTCCTTTCTTATTTGAGTTTTGCTCCGCAGGAGGTACAGAATGCCGCTGTGGGAGCATTTTTGGTGCCGCACTGACCGCAGAAGACGGGACTCTCTGCATTTGCCGTCGGAGCGGGAGGCGGTGAGGCGGTTACAGTCTGCGGCTGAACGTATTCGAAAGCAGGAGCAGCAGCTGCCGCAGCTCCCGCATAAGCCATCTCGGGGTTTTCTTCCTTTCCCTTATTGAAGAGTTCCTTGAATTTGCCCGAAAGTCCGCAAAGCTTTTCATAAAGATCAAAAGTGATCTCGGTCGTCTGTGCCGCTTCCATATAACCCGCCATAGTCTGGCAGAGGATAAAGCTGTCAAGGAACGCAAACTTGACCACCCATGTAAGCAGGCATGAGATAAGGAATGCAAGCAGTCCGCTCCAATCAAATACTCTGAAAAGCAGACCGATCGGGATAAAGATGACAATTACGGTCAGAATGACGGCAAGGATAACCTTGAGCATCGTCTTTGCCGCGTTTCCAAGCAGTTTTTTGATATTCTGTGCATAAACTACAACACCGTCACATGCGCTTTCAAATGCACCCTGTTCTTTCTTGTAGAATGTATAGCCAAGACAGCATTCGTCCACGTATCCCAAAGAGAGCTCGACAAAGAATTTTGCAAGGTCCGCAACCTTATCCATACCGGGTATAAAATCCAGGAAATCCGCAACCTTGCCAATACCTCGCTGGATCTGCTTTACAGCACCGCTGACCAGCTTATCTACCGCAAAAAATACGTTTGAGGTGACAAATCGCTCCTTGACGTTGCCTATGCCGTATTTTACCTGATTTGCGGGAACCTCACCAGTGACAGCCGCTTCGGCAATGACGGAAATATGCCCTGCCTTGACCATATATCCGAGATAGTGCATCACTGCAAAACGAACAACTCCGACAGCTCCGCACCAGATAAGAAATCCTACAACAATACCTCCGTCACCGAAAAGATAGCCGATTCCAAGACAAAGTGCAAGAATAATGCCGAGGATCAGCACCATAGCTCCGCCGAGCAAGAGCTTTGCCCAACAAAAAGGCAGTGTTTTAGTGAATAATTTTCCTGCTTTCATAAAAAGTAACCTCCGTTATTATCTGAATAAACTTTTAAAATTAAATGCTTGAGTAGGCTCGGTTTTTACATAATCGAAACCGCCCACAGGCTCGCCGACCGAAAAATAGATAGTTGGGGACTCCGCGCCTCCCTCGAAGCAATGCTCCGTGTCTGCGCGGTAGCAAACATCTCCTATTTTTTTAAAAAGTATTTCCTCCGAAGGATACTGCCCGGCAGGGCGGAATCCTTCAGCTCGCAAAAGTGCTCGGTAATCTTCCACTGCTTTCTGCGCCAAATAGTTATTCGGGAAAGTAACGCAAAACCACAGATAACCGTCGTCCTGCTCAATGCAAGGGTCGCTTCCGCCGAGATTCCATTTAGGATAAGCGGGAAGCTTTGCATCCCACTCTGCCATAACGCCTGCAAATTGTGCAGCAGCTCTTTGTTCCTCGGCTATCGCAGAGGGAAGTTTAGTGCCGCACGCACTGCAAAATTTCATTCCGAGATCATTCTGCTTACCGCAACTTGTGCAGACAGCGCTTTCGGCAAGTGTCTGATCGGGCAACCTTGTACCACAACGGGGACAGAATTTGTTGTCCGCAGTTGCCGCCGTTTCGCAGGATGGGCATATCTTCATATTTTTGCTCACCTCTGTCACATATCCTTGCGCTGCGCGCTCAAGATTTGCCATTGCACCCTCGAATCCGCCGGGGGTGCTTTGAACTGTTTGATTATTTGATGCCGAATCAAGCCTTGCAGCTGTCTTATTTGCAAGCTCGGTCGCCTTGGGTTCGACCGCTGTGCGCACTGCCTTACCGACAGCCTGACTCACGCCGCGGCTGATTCCGCGCTTTATTGCTCTTTCAAGAAAACTCAACTCTTTTCCTCCTTTTCGTTTTTGAGCTTAAGGCACTCGATGCATATTCCCTGCTCGTCTGCGAAGCAATCATCGCAGACCCTTCTGCCGCAGACGGGACAGAGGTTAAAAAAGATGAGGACCTCTTTGTTTGCTCTTTCGTATGCGTCCCCATGATCGCTTAGCCACAAAAGCTCCCGCGCTCGCCGTTCGGAGGCACTTATAAAAAGCTTGGGTTTAAACGGCGGCTTGAAGCTGTAGCTGACTGCCTTGACAGGCTTTGCGCATAGATCGCAAAAAAACGTGAATTTGAATGATTCGAGATCCGAATCATCCTGATATTTTTTTGTTACAGGTTCTAACATTGCTGCCTCCTTTCACGGGATATATAAACACGGCCTGACGCTATCCTTTAACGGATGACCGCTTTTATGACTTAATTATACCAAAAAAACGCAAAAAAAGTACCTACCGCAGGGGGGTAAAGCGGTAGGTACTGTGTATTTTTTGAATAATTTATTGCTTTTTTATGACTTTCGAAGCTTGCTATCGATTTTAATGAAAAGCTCGTCCTTGTTTGCAACGCCAAGCTTACCGTAGATCCTTCCCGCGTTGTCCTTGACTGTGGAGATGCTTATTCCAAGGTAATAACCGATCTCGCTCTGTTTTTTACCCTTGAGCAACTCGCAGAAAACTTCGAGCTCGCGGTTGGTCAACAGATGAGTTTCAGCGGTAGCGGCAACGATCTTTTCGATCTCCTCGTCGGTGTATCTCGTCTTGACGATCTTCTGCTCTGCTGCAGCTTCGGAGTTTGCCGCCATTTGTGCGGCTTGCGCTTCAGCTTCGGCTTTTTTCTTTTTGTTATAGATAAAGAACCAAACCGCGCCGCCCGACATCAAAAGGAGGACGGCGGAGATCACGATCACGAAAGCGGTGGGAAACTCGGATGGAAGCGTGACTGCTATCGGTTCGTAAAAAGCATAGTAAGTTACGTTCTCGTCGGTCATAAAGTTCGCGCCGTCGGTGAGCTGTTCACCTTCACCATTTGCAAGCGTGAACCATCCGACAAAGGTATACCCCGCACGTTCAATAACCTCAGGGAGAGAAAGTGCTTCGCCAAAGGTCTGC
>JAZPZM010000141.1:0-34641 GCA_045544735.1 Eubacteriales bacterium | reverse complement strand
TAAATGAGACGGCCCCTTGCCGTTTAAATGAACGTTGGCAGGTGAGAGAATAGATAAAAATCCTCGATTTTAACCCGCCAATATCCCCAAAAGTTTGTTATTTTTTTAACAAAAATGCCCAAAAATCAGCCAATTTTGCTTTCTTTTGAAAGGCAAAAATCGGCGGAATTAAGCTCTGATGCGGTGAAAGTGAGGCAAAAAAACGCACTTCCTCATTTTTTATTTTGCGGCTGAAAAACTATCCGTATGAGCGGCAAACGTGTTGTGCTACTTTCCGGAATCAAGCGTTTACCGCATATTGCAAGCTTTTGGAAAACGTGTATTATATTATTAAACTATAAAGTTTGTATCAATTTAACTTATATTATTACAAATTTATTCGTAGAACTTGACACGCGTGTTAAAATATGTTATTATAATGCTGAGTAATTGTAATAATGCCGTCCTTGTACCTTGGCGAAGGTACAAGGGCTGAAATTGATATTGTCTTGCTTTGAAAGGGATCAGCTATGAAACTTAAAAACATTGTTCTGGGCATCGCAGCCATCATAATGATCGCAGCTATTGCCATCGGCATAACGGTGGCGTACCTTACGGATACAGCGGCTGTCTCTAATAAAATGACTATCGGCCCCGTAGATATCGAGCTGCGCGAGTACGAGCGCGTCAGCGTTGATACGCCGAACGCGAGTGAGGAGGCGCAGGTTCAGAAATTCAATGACAACAAGCCGTTGCTTCCCGCAGTGTTGGGGGAAGGCTTTGACTACGACACGAAGGGCGCTACCGTCAAGTGGGACGTGGATAAGGACGGGAATCCGATAAAGTCGGGTTATACCTCTGCTATATGGGAGCCAGCCGACGTTAATAACGAGGTCGATAAGATGGTGTTCGTTGAAAACGTGGGCAAGAGCCCTGCTTACGTCCGCGTATTCTTCGCGTTTGAGGCAGGAAACTACACCTCCTTCACACGCTTTCAGGATATGATACATATAAACCTCAACGACACCGCATCCGAATGGAAGTGGGAGTGGAACCCCGCACTTGCAACGAGCACAAATGGCGGCAAGTACTTTATTGCTTCCGCTACCTATCAGCCCATTCTGGAGCCGAAGCAATTCACCACTATCAGCCTTTCGCAGATCGTGCTTGACCCCACCGCCACGAACGACGATGTTTTGGCGTTTGGCGCAAAGTACGAGATATCCGTATTCGTGCAGGGCATACAGAAAGTAGGCTTTGAAACTGCCGAGGAGGCTGTAGACGAGGGCTTTGGTGACGAAATCCCCTTCAAGGACCTCACCTTCGAAACGGGCGTTAATCTCAAGACTGCGCTGCATTACCTCAACGGCGAGGAGAGCGAGGACAAGAAGATCACAGCCGACGTAAGCACCGTGACCTTCGGCTTGAATAAGGATTACAAAAACATTACAAGCAAATATAATCCTACTTTTATAGGCTCTGAACAGGACGTTGCCGTTTACTCCTACTACGTCAAAAACGACGCGGGTAAATACGATATTTACGTCCTTGCGGACAGCGAGATCTATACCCCCAAGGATAGCAATGGGCTGTTCCGAGAAATGACCTCGTTGACGAAGGTCGACACAAGCAATATGGACGTAAGCCGTACGAAGAGCATGAGGAATATGTTCCGCGGAAGCCCGGCGTTAACCGATTTGAACGTTTCAAACTGGATCACGAGCAACGTTACGGATATGTATTGTATGTTTTTCTCATGTAGAGCGATCGACGGTTTGGATGTCAGCAAATGGAATGTTTCGCAAGTAACAGATATGTCATATATGTTTGACCGATGCGAGTCCATTAGTTCTTTGAATCTTGTAGGTTGGGATGTTGGCAATGTCACAACGATGAAACAGATGTTCTTTAACTGCAATAGTCTTACTTCACTGGATCTTTCCGACTGGGACGTTAGCAATGTTACAACGTTTCAGTCCTTCATGTCTCATAGCAATTCGAAGTTGACCTCGCTCAATCTCAGCGGCTGGAACGTTGCCAAAGCTGAAAATATGACGGATATGTTTTATGGATGTAAAGCACTCACTTCGTTGGATCTTAACTCTTGGAACTTCGGTAAAATCGATGGTAACGAGATAATCGGCGGCAATGAAAGGACGATGCTCAAAATGTTCTACGGTTGCACGAATTTGGAAACTCTTGAAATAGGCGCTTGGAACGTTGGCGGCTTTGCTGTTTTTGAAAACATGTTTGGATATTGCGTTGCTTTAAAAAATGTAGATGTAAAAAATTGGAATGTTAGCAATGCAAAAAATATGGCATATATGTTCCATAATTGTTATGCGCTGACGGTGCTTGATTTGAGTGGCTGGGAAACTGTGAATCTTACCCAAGCAACTAAAATGTTCGTAGGTGCCAATTCACTTACAACTATTTATGTTGGCGATGGTTGGAATTTGTCGCAAATTCCGGAAACGGAGATTGGAACAGACCAAGAAAAATCCTCAAGAGAAATGTTTAGCGGTTGTTCCTCGCTTGCCGGCGGCAAGGGCACAACTATTGCTAAAATCGATGCAACCGAAGGTGTAGAAGATGTAGATGTCCTTAACAAGACCTACGCTCGCGTAGATACCGAGGAAACCCCCGGCTACCTGACAGATATCAAGGATAAGCCTACTAACTCCTAATTAAATCAACGACCGTTTGCCCCCGACCTCTTGGTCGGGCGGCAGAGAGAGCGCAGATGCTATGCACAAGCAAAGCTCGCGTAAAATCTTCCTTATTTAATTAAATAACCATTTGCCCCCCGACCTCTTGGTCGGGCGGCGGTGAGAACGCAGATAAAAGCATATGCTTCGCATCTGCTTAGCTTATGCTTCGCATAAGCGTCGCGCAAGTTTGGCATAAGCGTTTTGCATCTGCCAAGCAGATACGAAAGTATCTGCGTTCTCACCGCTGAAAAGAATAACACTCGAAAGGGAATAGATTATGAAAAAAATATTGATATGGATATTAGTTCCTATATTGGTCGCAGTGCTCACCGTCGTTGGAACGGTGGCGTACCTTACTGCTACCGACGCGGAAAATAATACTATGACCGTCGGAGACGCAAGTATTAAGATCGTTGAGTTTGAGAGAGATGACGGCGAAAAGAGCAACGGCGATGAAACCCTTCGTGCTTTCGCTGGAGAAGGTAAGCTTTTGCACCCATCCGTTGTTTTAGACGAAAGTTTTAAGTACTCCAACCCCGACTATAAAGCCACACTAACTGATAACTTCGTCGCATGGGAAGATGCCGATATAAAGGTCGACGGCAAAACGGACTATAAAACGCCCATCTGGAATCCCGCCAAGATCAATAACGAACTTGATAAGATGGTATTCGTAAAGAACACGGGCAAAATGAGCGTATACGTCCGCATTTGCTTCGCCTTTGAGGCGGGAAACTACGTAAGGTATGATCGCTTTGCGGAAATGGTCCATCTGAATAAAAACGAGAGCGTCTGGACGTGGGATTGGGTCGAAGAGAAAGAAAACCACGTCACCGAGATCGACGGCACGCGATACTACATCGCGTGGGCTACTTATCAGAAGCCCGTAGCCCCCGGTGAGTACACCGAGATCAGCTTGTCGCAGATAGCGCTTGACTTTGCCGCACTCAACGATCACGCAAAGGCGTTTGGCGAAAAGTACGAGGTCCTGACGTTCGCGCAGGGCGTGCAGGCGGATGAGTTCAAGCAAGCAGAAGGCGCCGCGGCGGCTCTCGCCAACGCCTTCGGTGACAGTATCCCCTTTGAAAACGTTAAGCACTTGGAATTCACCGACCTTAAGACTGCGCTGCGCTATCTGAATGCTGATGGGGAAACCGCGCTCACAAGCAATGAAATAGTCAACAGCGTTACCTTTGGCTTGACCGCAGACCACGCCGAAAAGGTGAAGGACTACAAGGGCATATTTATAGCTAACAACGCGGGCGAGGCGGATTTCACAGCCTATGCCTACTACGTTCCGAACGGCGATAAGTACGATATCTACGTCCTCGCGGATAACTGGAAGATTTATGCACCTGTAAGCAGCGACGGTTTGTTTTATGTAATGAAAGGCTTGACTAAGGTCGATACCTCCAATATTGACTTTAGTTATGCAACGACCTTTCAGGATATGTTCCGAGATTGCAAAAGTTTGACAGAGCTTGATACTTCAGATTGGGACGTAAGCAAAGTCACCAATATGAAATATATGTTCCAATCGTGCGAGATGCTTAACAACATAGACGTCAGTAATTGGAATACGTCGTCATTAAATGACGCTACTCAGATGTTTATCAAATGCAAAACCCTTACAAGCCTTGACGTTTCAAACTGGGACGTCAGCAATCTCACTTTAGCGTCTATGATGTTCCGCGAATGTTCCAATCTAACTTATTTGGATGTCTCCAAGTGGAAGGTTGACAATCTTGAGAAGGTAAACGAAATGTTTAATGAATGCGGTAGCTTGCAGAAATTGGACGTTTCGGATTGGAAGTTAAATAAAGTAAGCGACTTTGAGGCTATGTTCCAAAATTGCTCGTCCCTAACTGTTCTGGACGTTAGCCAATGGACCATAAACAACGCAACTAAGACTAAGGCTATGTTTAGCGGTTGCTCGAAGCTTAAGGCGTTGAACGTTTCCAATTTTGACGTTAGTAAGGTTACTTCGATGGAAACTATGTTCCGCTGGTGTAGCTCGCTCGAGTCCTTGGATCTTTCTGCGTGGAAAACCGACAGCCTTCAAGATATGTCGCAAATGTTCCTCGACTGTTCGTCGCTTACTTCCATAAACGTCGCGAACTTGAACGTTAGCGCTGTTACTAATATGTTTGAAACCTTCCGTCAATGCTCTTCGCTGGAGACGATTGACCTCAGCGGTTGGAATACAGCAAATGTTACTGATATGCAACAGATGTTTAGTATGAGCACTAACAAGCAAGATGGATCTCCAACGAGCCTTAAAACCATCTACGTTGGCGCTAATTGGAGTACGAACGGTGTCGTAAAATCCAAAGGTATGTTTGAGCTGTGTACAAAGCTTGTTGGCAATATATCGTATGATCCTAATAAGCTGGATGCGCAGTATGCTAACTATACGAACGGCTACCTTACCCAAAAGTAAACGCAAAATCTACCTTATTTAATTAAACAATCATCCGCCCCCGACCTTTTTGGTCGGGCGGCGGTGAGAACGCAGATGTGCGAGGTTTGCACAAAACTTGCGCGCGCTTATGCGAAGCATAAGCAAAGCAGATGCGAAAGCATCTGCGTTCTCACCGCTGAAAATAACACTCGAAAGGGAATAGAATATGAAAAAAATATTTATATTGACGTTAGTGTCGGCTTTGCTCGTGGCAATGACCGTCGCGGGCACGGTGGCGTACTTTACTTCCACCGACGCGAAAGACAACGCCGTTGCGGCAGGTAAGGCGAGCATCGAGCTTGTCGAATTCAAGAGAGAGGACATAAGCAAAAATGGCGGCGCGGAAAAGCTTGTTAAGTTTGCGACTGACGAAAATCATGTATTGATCCCCGCAAGCGGCTCTGAGTACTCCAAGCCCGATTATGTTTTGTTTGATGAGGCGCGCGTTGGCGAAAAAATGAAGATAAACGGTGTAAATACGGATAGCTATAAAGTTAACCTCTGGGATCACGACGCGCTCACCAACGAGATCGACAAGATGGTCTTCGTAAAGAACACGGGCAACACCGACGTGTACGTCCGCATTTGCTTTGCGTTCGAGGCGGGAAACTACGTAAGGCTTGACCGCTTTAAGGCTATGGTCCACTTGAACAAAAATGAATCCGACTGGATGGAGTGGAAATGGGACAATAACCTTTATGACATCGACGGCACGCGATACTTTATTGCGTGGGCTACCTACAATGCTTCAGTTGCCCCCGATGAGTACACCAAGATAAGCCTTTCGCAGATAGCGCTTGACTACTCCGCACTCAACGACCACGTGCGCGCGTTTGTTGACTCATACGACGTCAAGGCATTCGCGCAGGGCGTGCAGGCTGACAGCGGGATGACTGCCGACACCGCTTTGAAAAACACCTTTGGCGATAAGATCCCATTCGATAACGTTAAAAAAGTAAAGTTTACCGACCTTAACACTGCAATACATTATCTGAACGGTGAAAACTACTCCGCGAATAAGATAACTTCCAATGTCACAAGCGTCACCTTCGGTCTGACCAAGGATTACTCCGCCAAGGTAGCGGGATGCGAGGGCGTGTTAGTGGCTAATAAGAAGAGTGTTGTGGATAATAAAGGTAATGTCACCATACCTGAAGCGGACTTCACCGCCTACGCCTACTACGTTCCGAACGGCGAAAATTACGACATTTACGTCCTCGCGGACAATTGGAAGATATACGCGCCGAATGCCAGTAATTGGCTGTTTTCGGGGATGTCGGCTTTGACTAAGGTCGATACGAAGAATCTTGACTTTAGCTATGTAACAAATATGCAAGGTGTCTTCGCAGGATGTGGAGTTCTCGAGGAACTTGACGTGTCCGATTGGAATGTGACGGGTAAGGTCGAACGAATTGATCAGATGTTCGACAATTGCTATGCTCTCACAACACTCGACTGCAGTAATTGGGACGTTAGTGGCGTTAGCAATATGAAGTGGGCATTCCGTGGCTGTACAGGATTGACTAATTTGGACGTCAGTTACTGGGAAGTGGGGAAAGTAAACGCATTTACCAATATGTTTACCGGCTGTAAAGCACTTAAAACCATACCCGTAGATACGTGGACGTGGGACGGGGACCCCGGGCAAAATGCCAAGGTCGACATGCAATATATGTTTTCCAAATGCTCTGGTTTGACATCGCTGGACCTCTCCGGTTGGGACGTTGGCAAGGTTACCACGATGGATCATATGTTCTTGGAGTGCACATCACTCACTTCAGTAAATGTTGGCGGTTGGAATGTGGGGAATGTCAGTACAATAACTAATATGTTCAATGGTTGCTACGAGCTTTCCGATTTGGATCTTTCGAGCTGGAAATTTGTAAAAGTTATTGATATGACAGCTATGTTCCAAAATTGTTTTTCCTTAAAAACGATAGACCTTAGCGGTTGGGATATGGGCGCCAACACCGGTAATATTGGTATGTATAGGATGTTCAAAATGGAGCCAAACAAAGGAGACTATAGATCGGAGCTTGCCACTATCTACGTCAACAAATCGTGGATAAATACAAAAATAAGTTCATCCTACGAGATGTTCTTGAATTGCTTTGAGCTGAAAGGCGGCGGTACTACGCCTACGTCTTATGATTCAAACAACATCGACTTCAACTACGCACACATCGACGGCAAGGACGGAAAGCCCGGCTACCTTACCCAAAAGTAAACATAAACTCTACCTTATTTAATTAAACGTTCATCTGCCACCCGACCTTTTTGGTCGGGCGGCGGTGAGAGCGCAGATAAAAGCATATGCTTC
Source organism: Eubacteriales bacterium (assembly GCA_045544735.1). Classification (GTDB taxonomy): domain Bacteria; phylum Bacillota; class Clostridia; order Oscillospirales; family CAG-272; genus CAG-390. Next base: position 27,170 of record JAZPZM010000141.1, on the reverse strand, counting down.
GCATAAGCGTCGCACAAGTTTGGCATAAGCGTTTCGCGTCTGCCAAGCAGATACGAAGTATCTGCGTTCTCACCGCTGAAAATAACACGCGAAAGGGAATATATTATGAAAAAGAAATTGATATGGCTTTTTGTGCCGATATTGCTCGTAGCAATATCCGCCATCGTCACCGTGGCGTACCTTGCTACTACCGACTCGGAAAGGAACTCAGTTACCGTCGGCGACGCGAGCATCGAGCTGGTCGAGTTCGAGCGTGCGGACGTTAATGGTAATAATACCGACGCTATAGTTCCTTTCGACGGTGATGATAAGGTTTTGCTTCCTACCATCCTTAAAAACGACCTTACCTACGCCAATCCCGACTATACGACGACTCCTGCTGACAACTACGTCGCATGGAATAAGGATGAAAACGGAGACGAGATAAAGGTCGGCGGCGAAACGGGCTACAAAACGCCTATCTGGAATCCCGACAATATCACCTACGAGCTTGATAAGATGGTGTTCGTAAGGAATACGGGCAACACCAACGTATACGTCCGCATTTGCTTCGCCTTTGAGGCGGGCAACTACGTTTGGAAAAGCCATTTTGACAGAATGGTACACCTTAATAAAAACGAGACCGACTGGACGTGGGATTGGTACAATGGCGGCGAGGTCGTCGAGATGAACGGCACGCGATACTACATCGCGTGGGCGACTTATAAAGACGTTCTGCCCGCGGGTGAGTACACAAGGATCAGCCTGTCGCAGATAGCGCTTGATACCTCCGCCATCAACGACCACGTCAATGCGTTTTACGGCAATTACGAGGTCAAGGCGTTTGCGCAGGGCATTCAGGCTGACGGCTTTGAGGGAATTGGGGGTCTCGTCGACGGCGCTCCCGTCCATAGTAAGGATGCCCCCGCCGCTCTCAATAAGGGCTTTGGCGAGACGATACCCTTCAAGAACGTTAAAGAAGTAAACTTTGTTGACCTTCCGACCGCGCTGCACTATCTGAACGGAGAAATCTCCGACGCGAATAAAATAACGAAAAAAGTTAAAAACATCACTTTTGGTCTTACTGGTGATTATCCCGAAGTTGTAAATGCACGCGACGGCTTGCTGGTAGCTAACAAGGAGACCCAAGTGGATAAAAATACAGGTGCCGTCATTGCCCTTGAGGCAAACTTCACCGCCTACGCCTACTACGTACCAAACGGCGAAAATTACGACATCTACATACTCGCGGACGATTGGAAGATATACGCGCCGAATAACAGCGCCAACTTGTTTGATATTATGGAAATCTTGGTGAAGGTCGATACTTCAAATCTGGACGTTAGCTATGTGACAAATATGTTCCGGATGTTCCACGATTGTTGGGCGCTTGCCGAGATCGACGTTTCACATTGGGTTGTAGATAATGTAACCAATATGGCGAGTATGTTTCAGGTGTGTAAAGTGTTGACCGAATTAGACTGTTCAAACTGGAACGTCAGCAACGTAACCAATATGAACGCAATGTTCAACCGATGCAATAAATTAAAAACCTTAGATGTTTCAAACTGGGATGTTAGCAGTGTGCAAGATATGACGTTAATGTTCGCGACTTGTACCGAACTTGTGTCCTTGAATATTTCGGGCTGGAATTTCGGCAATGACGATACCGTCAGTGTCACTAATACTAATATGAATTCAATGTTCAACAGTTGTTATAAGCTTGAGTACATTGACGTTGCAAATTGGAACGTTAGCAAGGTCACAAATATGGCGGGCATGTTTGTTGGTTGCAATGCTCTTAAGTCCTTGGACGTTTCGCGGTGGAACGTTGGTAACGTCACTTATATGAATCAGATGTTCGATAAGTGCTGGAACCTTGCGTCTCTGGATGTTTCGAAATGGAACGTCAGCAAAGTTGAAACAATGGGTAGTATGTTCCAAGCTACGAGCAATTTGACGGAACTTGACCTCAGCAGCTGGAATACCGCAAACGTTCTTGATTCAAATTCAATGTTCAACACTTGCGTTAACCTCAAAACCATATATGTTGGCGACGATTGGAATATGGATAATGTAACCGTGTCTTCGGACATGTTCAAGGATTGCAAAAATCTTGTCGGCGGTGATGGTACGAAATTTAGTGAATCTAATCCTACCGACAAAACCCACGCTCATGCTAATACGGGTGGCTACCTTACCAAAAAGTAAACGCAAAATCTTCCTTATTATATAATACTGATTTCTCGCCCCCGACCATTTTGGTCGGGCGGCGGTGAGAACGCAGATACAAGCACACGCTTCGCATCTGCTTCGCATCTGCCAAGCAGATACGAAGTATCTGCGCTCTCACCACTGAAAATAACACTCGAAAGGGAATAGATCATGAAAAAGAAATTAATATGGATATTGGTGCTGACCTTGGCTGTGGTAATGACCGTCGTTGGCACGGTGGCGTACTTTAGCGCTACCGACGCGGTGAAAAACGCCGTTGCCGTCGGTAACGCGAGCATCGAGCTTGTTGAGTTCGAGCGTGAGAACGTTAATGATGATAATACCGATAAATTTGTTCCTTTCAAGGAAGAAAACAAGCTTTTGCTACCGTCCATCGTCTCCGACGGCTTTGACTATAAAACCTTAGCGGGCACAGTTAACTGGAAAGACGAAAACGGCGGCGAGATGAATGTCGGCGGCAACAAGAGCTATACCTCTTCCATCTGGGCTCCCGACACGATCAACAACGAGCTTGATAAGATGGTGTTCGTAAGGAATACGGGCAACACCGAGGTATACGTCCGCGTCTGCTTTGCATTCGAGGCAGGAAACTACGTTTGGAAAAGCCATTTTGACAGAATGGTCCACCTTAACAAAAACGAGACCGACTGGACGTGGAACTGGGGAGATGAAAAGGTCGTTGAGATAAACGGCACGCGATACTTCATTGCGTGGGCAACGTATAAAAAAACTCTGCCGGGTCAGCAATACACCGAGATCAGCCTGTCGCAGATAGCGCTTGACTCATCCGCTATCAGCGATCACGCGAAGGCGTTTGGCGATAAGTACGACGTATTGGTGTTCGCGCAGGGCATTCAGGTGGAAGGCATGGGTGACGATGCCGCGGCGGCTCTCAACAAGGGCTTCACCGACGCGTATCCCTTTGGCGACGTTAAAGAAGTAAACTTTGTTGACCTCTATACCGCTCTGCACTACTTGGATGGTGATACAAATAAAACAGTTTTTGGATATAAGGATCACCAAAACCAACTGCTCAACAGCGTCACCTTTGGTCTGACTAAGGATCACTCCGCCAAGGTAGCGGGATGCGAGGGCGTGTTAGTGGCTAACAGAGAGGCAGACTCCTCCGACTATACCGCCTACGCCTACTACGTTCCGACTGCTGACGGTACCCAATACGACATCTACGTCCTCGCTGACGATTGGGAGATATATACGTCGAATGACAGTGACTGGTTGCTTGCGGAAAATGGAAGCTTAAAGAAAGTAGATACCGCGAATTTGAATGTTAGCGAAACGCGGAATATGTTTGCAATGTTCAATCGTTGCTACGCTTTGGAAACCATTGACGTTAGTGATTGGGATGTAAGCAACGTAACCGATACGGAGTATCTGTTCAATTCATGTAACGCCTTGAAGTCTATTGACGTTGAGAACTGGGACGTTAGCAAGGTAACAAAAATGAATTATATGTTTTCGGGATGCAAGCTTTTGACGACCATTGGCGTTGAGGATTGGGACGTAAGCAAAGTTACGGATATGGGACAAATGTTTAATGGTTGCGGTGGTTTGACAGAGTTAGACCTTAACTCGTGGAACACAGGAAATCTTAAAAAAATGCAAAGCATTTTTAATGGTTGCGGAGGCCTTACCACTCTGAATATTTCAAAGTGGGACGTAAGCGAGGTTACCAGTATGTCCCAGGCATTCTATTCTTGTAAAAGCCTCACTTCCTTGGATATTTCGGGTTGGAATGTGAGCTCTGTAACAGAGATGACAAGTATGTTTTATGCTTGTGAGAACTTGATTGAAGTGAATTTGTCAAATTGGACCACCGCTAATGTTACCAATATGTTTAAGATGTTTGATGGCTGCCACAATCTCGCTTCATTGGACCTTTCAAGATGGGATACGGGCGAAGTTACCACAATGCAGCAAATGTTTGGCAGCTGTAAAGCGCTCAGCTCCTTGAAACTCCCCGAGAATGTTAGCAAGGTTACGACCATGGAGTCGATGTTCTATCAATGCCGAGCGCTTACCGAGCTTGACCTCAGCGCTTGGAACACCAATCTCGTTACAAAAATGGGCGGTATGTTTAATATGGGTGAAGAGAAGGGAGCCCTTGCAAAAATCTACGTTGGCGACGGTTGGACTGTGGCGAATGTAGCGTCATCTGCTGACATGTTCAAGAATTGCACGGCTCTCGAAGGTGCTATACCTTACAATCCCGCGAAAATCGATAAAACCCATGCTAATACGGACGGCTACCTGACCTACAAGCAATACACACCCACGAACACTACTCCGTAATTTAATTCAATATTCATTTGCCCCCGACCTTTTTGGTCGGGCGGCGGTGAGAGCGCAGATAAAAGCATATGCTTCGCATAAGCGTCGCGCAAGTTTGGCATAAGCGTTTTGCATCTGCCAAGCAGATGCGAAGCATCTGCGTTCTCACCGCTGAAAATAACACTCGAAAGGGAATAGAATATGAAAAAAATATTGATATGGATATTAGTGCTGACGCTTATTGCGGTAGCATCCGCGGTTGCGACGATAGCGTACTTTATGTACGACGCGCCGCTGGAAGAAAACACTATGACCGTCGGTAACGCGAGCATCGAGCTTGTCGAGTATCAGCGAGGGGCAGACGGCACCACGGTTGAGTCGTTTGTGAACGATAAGATTCTGATCCCCTCGACCATCGACACCGACTTTAGCGGCTATGCGGTTGATTACAATAACTTTAATGCAAGTACAACCACTCACGTCGATTGGAATAGCATCAAGGCGGGCTACAAGTCGCCTATTTGGGATTCCTCGAATATCAACGACGAGATAGACAAGATGGTGTTTGTAAGGAATACGGGCAACACCGACGTATACGTCCGCGTTTGCTTCGCATTCGAGGCGGGTAACTACGTTTGGAAAAGCCATTTTGACAGAATGGTCCACCTTAATAAAAATGAGACCGATTGGACGTGGGATTGGTACAATAACGGCAAGGTCGTCGAGATGAACGGCACGCGCTACTACATCGCGTGGGCGACTTATAATCACGTTCTGCCCGCGCAGGAGTACACCGAGATCAGCCTGTCGCAGATAGCTCTTGACGTCAGCGCTATCAACGATCACGCGCGCGCATTTGGCGAAAAGTACGAGGTCATGGCGTTTGCGCAGGGCATTCAGGCGCACGGCTTCACCGACGCCACCGCCGCTCTCACCACGGGCTTCGGCGAGACGATACCCTTCAAGAACGTTAAAGAAGTAACTTTCACCAACCTTAGTACCGCTATACACCACTTGAACGGTGAGGAGAACGGAGAAGATATAACCTCCAAGGTCACAAGCGTCACCTTTGGTCTGACTAAGGATCATGCCGACAAGGTAAAGGGCTACGACGGTGTGATGGTGGCAAACCTTGAAAACCAGGCGGACTTCACCGCCTACGCCTACTACGTTCCGACTGCCGACGGCAAATACGATATCTACGTCCTTGCGGATGACTGGAGCATTTATACGCCGGTAGACAGCAAAAAGTTGTTCTGTAATATGAATGCACTTACGAAGGTCGATACCGCAAATTTGGACGTTAGTAAAACGACAGATATGAATAGTATGTTTTATAATTGCATAGCTCTTTCTGATTTGGACGTTAGCAAATGGGATGTTAGCGAGGTTACTGACTTTGCTAATTTCTTGCGTTGCTACTTTGACCATGACGCCGATTCCAAGACTGACGGTCTACGCAACGATAAATTAACCTCTCTTGACGTTAGTAATTGGGTTACCGAAAATGCTACTGATATGTCATATATGTTCAGCGGTTGCAAGACGTTGTCTTCGCTTGATGTTTCTAATTTTGATACCTCAGGTGTTACCACCATGAAAGAAATGTTTAAAGATTGTGTCGGTTTGACAGAGCTTGATCTTGGCAATTGGAACACTGTCAACGTTACCAACATGGCGAGTATGTTCAGCAACTGCAGTTCTCTCACATCCTTGGATCTTTCAAACTTCAATACTGCCTCCGTTACCACCATGGAAAGATTATTCTCGAATTGCCAGAAACTATCCTCTGTAAATATTTCGGGATTAAACGTAAGCAGTGTTACCAATATGTCTTATATGTTTTATCAATGCTATGCGCTCGTCGAATTGGATTTGAACGGATGGAATCCGCAGTCGCTGACCGACATCACTCGAATGTTTTTGGATTGTTCTGCCCTTGAAAAGATTTACGTTAGCTGTGAATGGCCTATTACTCAAATAACGAGTACTCTCTCGGTATTTAGAGGAAGCAAGAAGCTTGAAGGCGGCAACGGCACAAAGTTTTCCGAGTACGGAGAACAGGGAAAGAACTTTGCCCGCATTGACGGCGGCATAGATGGCACGGATACTTCATCCCTCGGTTACTTTACCTACAAAGCACCGCCGGCTGACGCTACTACCTAATTAACTCAACTATCATTTGCCCCCGACCTTTTTGGTCGGGCGGCGGTGAGGGCGCAAGCGCGGACATAAGCGCAAGAGCCAAGCGCAAAGCTCCGCCTGTCTCCCTCTATAGCCACAAAAACGCGAAAGGAAATAAAGCAATGAAACTAAAAAAGATAATTCCGGTGCTCGTCGCAGTACTGCTCACTATCGCCGTTTCAATCGGCGTGACGCTGGCGTTCCTTAAGTCCGAGGTTTCTGAAGAAAATATCATGACCATCGGTGAGGTACACATCGAGCTGCTTGAGTACCAGCGCGTAAACACTGATACCAATGCCGACGCCGCCGTTGTTGAGTCGTTTGATAATGGCAAGCTCTTGGTCCCCACCGTTGCTACTCTCCCCGAGGGCCAAACGAAGTTTAATTATGATATTAAATCAAAATATCAAAACGCCAATGCAGTTGGTGACTATTACGTCAACTGGGGTAGTGAGGCAAATAATATCAAGGCAGACTATAAGACTCCTATCTGGAATCCCGAAAATATATCCAATGAGATGGACAAAATGGTCTTCGTCAAGAACACGGGCGATTACGATGCATACGTCCGCCTCTACTTCGCATTCGAGGCAGGAAACTACGTAAGGTATGACCGCTTTAAGAACATGGTACACCTGAACCTTAACGAGACCGATTGGACGTGGACGTGGCCTGAAGAGGCTCTACATAATCAATGGAACCCCAAAGAATGGATCACCGATATCAACGGCACTCGTTATTTCATTGCTACCGCTACTTATAAGAAAAAGCTCGCACCCACTGAGGTAACAGAGATCAGCTTGTCCCAGATAGCCCTTGATAGTCTCGCCACCAACAACGAGGCGGCAGGCTTCGGCAGTGAGTACAGCGTCTTGGTAAAGGCTCAGGCTATTCAGGCTGACGGCTTTGACGGCTTTGCCGACCCCGATAACGGAACGGTCAATATCCTTAATGACGCCACAGCCGCTCTCACCGCGGGCTTCACCGAAGCGATACCCTTCAAGAACATGAAGAAGCTGACTTTCACAGACCTTAAGACTGCAATAGGCGACGATCTCAAAACCGTGACCTTCGGTCTTACCGCAGACTACGCCGAAGAGGTAAAGGGCGTCGAGGGTGTGTTTACGGCTAACGAAAGCGGCGAAGCAGACTTCACCGCCTACACCTATCGCGTTCCAACTGATAACGGCTTGTATGACGTCTACGTCCTCGCTGATAATTGGAAGATCTGCGCTCCGAAGAGCTGCAGCTACTGGTTCCGCTACAATACGGATTCCTTAACAAAGGTGGATGCCAGAAATTTAGACGTTAGCGCAACAACTAATATGGAGTATATGTTTGCCTATTCTCCGAAGCTTATAGAAGTTGACGTTTCAAATTGGGACGTCAGTAACGTGAGAACGATGTTAGGCATGTTCGAAGGTTGCGAAAAACTCGCGGAGCTTGACGTTTCAAATTGGGACGTTAGCAAGGTAACGTCTATGAGTTCTTTGTTCCAAAATTGCAAGAACCTCACGGTGCTCGACGTTTCAAATTGGGAAGTAGATAATGTAAAGGCAATGAATAGTATGTTCCTGGGTTGCTACAACCTTTCTAAGTTAGACTGTTCAAGGTGGAACGTGGCTAACGTGATCACTATGAACCAAATGTTCAAACACTGCCAAAGCATAACCTCATTGGATCTTTCGGGCTGGAATGTGAGCAATGTTGACAATATGTCTGGAATGTTCGCTGTTTGTAAGTCCCTTGCTTCCCTGAACGTTGCTGGGTGGAAATTTGTCAGCACGGACGAAAACGGAACAGTAGTCGGTCCTTCTGTCACCACGATGAACTCTATGTTTGCCGAGTGCTCCCAACTTAAGTCCTTGGATCTTTCCGGCTGGAACGTCAGCAAGGTTACTGATATGGCAGGTATGTTTAATCTTTGCTCTGCTCTTGAGTCCTTGAACGTTTCTACTTGGGATGTCGGCAGCGTTACCAATATGAATCAGATGTTCCGAGGCTGCACTGTGCTCACTGATTTGGACGTTTCGAGTTGGGAGGACGTCAGTAGCGTTACAACAATGGCGAGTATGTTCCATGATTGTAGCGCTATGACAACCTTGGATCTTTCGCGTTGGAACGTTAGCAAAGTCACCAATATGAATCAAACATTTAGAGGTTGTGGCTCTTTAACGACCTTGGACCTTTCGGGTTGGAATGTAAGCGAAGTCACAGATATGACGCAAATGTTCTATGGCGATTCTGCTCTTACGACCATATATGCCGGCGCAGACTGGAATGTGGGTGAGGGAGCATCGCACAATGAAATGTTCAAGAGTTGCACCAGCTTGCCGGGATTTGAGAGCGGCAAAGTCGACATAACCGGCGCCAAGCTCATTGACAATGGCGGCTACTTTACCTACAAAGAAGCGCCGGCTGACGCTACCACCTAATTAACTCAACTATCATTTTCCGCCCGACCGTTTGGTCGGGCGGTTTTTTGCGCCAACTCTCCTGCCGCACAAAATCAACGGCTAACGTTTGCCGCGGCGAGAGGAACGTGTATCATTTCGTCTTGCAAGACTACAAATTTACCCGCAGAACTTGACAAAAGTGAAAAAATATGCTATCATTACTCTGTAGAATTGTAATAATGGGATTACTATACGATCCGAGAACTATATCACTTTAACGTGAAAGGAAAAAGCGTTATGAAACAGAGAAAGTTACTTATTGCTATTATATCCGTGGTGCTGGTTGCTCTTATTTCCATAGGCGCAACGCTCGCATATCTTATCGCTACCGATGCGGAGGACAACGTGGTGACCATTGGCGACGTAAGCATCGAACTGCTTGAGTATCAGCGAGATGAAAACGGAGACCTTGTGAAATTCGTTGACGATAAGCTCTTGCTTCCCGCCGTAACTTACAATTACGGTCAAACCGCCACGGTTAGCGGAAATAATATCGAGGCTACCGTCTGGGAATCCGCGAGCAACCCCTACGCAGAGGATAAGATGGTGTTCGTCAAGAACACGGGCACGCTAACCAATGCGTACGTCCGCCTCTGCTTCGCGTTTGAGGCAGGAAACTACGCAAGCTTTGAGCAGTTCCAAAACAAGATACATCTTAATATCAATAGCACGGACTGGACTTGGACTTGGGACGAAAAGCTTGCCGAGGTCAAGGGTATGAAGTGCTTTATCGCTTGGGCAACGTATAATAAAGCTATCGCCCCCGATGAGATCACAACGTTCGGCATGTCGCAGATAGCGCTTGACATCGAAGCTACCAACGCGGACTCTTACAGCTTTGGCGACAAATATGACGTTTTGGTGCTCGCGCAGGGCATTCAGGCGGACGGCATGGGCACGGCTACCGCCGCCTTGGATAAAGGCTTTGGCACGGACGTTCCCTTCGCAGGCTTTAGATACGTAACCTTTGCAACTCTCAAAACTGCGCTGCATTATCTGGATGCTAATACGAACGGAACTACGTTCAAGGGAGCTTGGGATCGCCCAAACACTTTGCTCAACACCGTGACCTTCGGTCTCTTTGAGGACTACTATGAGAAAGTACTCGGACACGAGGGCGTGGCAACTACAAACGCCTCGGGTGACGGTGAGTTTGAAGGCTATACCTACTACGTTCCCAACGGCGATAAGTACGACCTTTACGTCCTTACGGACTCGGGCGTGATATATATGCCGAAGGAGTGCAATGTTTTATTTGCCTACATGCAATCTCTGACAAAGGTCATCACCGACAACATGGATGTAAGCCGAGTTACGACGATGAGCTCAATGTTCAGAGGCTGCAGCACTTTGGAGGAGCTTGACGTTTCGGACTGGGATGTGAGTAAGGTAACCAATATGTCATCTATGTTTCAAGATTGCCAAACGGTTACAGCCTTGGACGTTAGCGGATGGAACACGCCCGGGGTAAAAAATATAAGCTCTATGTTTTCGGGCTGCAGCAACCTTGCGTCGATCGACGTTTCAGACTGGACCGTGGACAACGTTACCGAAATGAATGCTATCTTCAAGTACTGTCCCAAGCTCGCCTCTCCTATGAACCTTTCAGGATGGAAAGTGGGCAAGGTTACTTCAATGATGTTAATGTTCGAGGGCTGCACCTCGCTTACCGAATTAAACGTTTCCGGTTGGGACGTAAGTAATGCGAAGTCCCTTCGCGGTATATTTAAAAATTGCAATCTTCTGACTGAATTGGAAGTTGCAGGATGGCCTGTGAGCGAAAAAAACACCAGCTTGTTTGAAACGTTTTGGGGCTGCAGTAATTTGAAGCAGCTTGATCTTTCGAGCTGGAACGTTAGCGGTGTTACAGATATGACACGAACGTTCGCAGGTTGCTCGTCGCTTACGTCCTTGGACGTTTCTACGTGGGAACTTAATGAGGCAATTACACTGTCGGACATGTTCAGTGGTTGTTCGTCCCTTGCTTCCTTGAACGTTTCCAATTGGAACGTTGATAAAGTTACGTCAATGACATCTTTGTTCAACAACTGCTCGGCACTTACTTCATTGGATATTTCAAAGTGGAACGTCGGAAACGTAACCGCAATGAATAATATGTTCTTGTATTGCAAGAAACTAACGGAGTTGGATTTGAGTGAGTGGAATACCTCCGAGGTTAAGCATGCAAGAAATATGTTCAGAGGCTGTAGTGAGCTTGTGACGATATACGTCGGCGATGGTTGGGAAATGTCGCAGATCCCTGAGGAAAATGTTGATGCAAGCAGTGGTGAAAAATCATCGGCATTGATGTTCCTCGAATGCCCCAAGCTGGTTGGCGGCGCAGGTACGGAATTTAATGCTTCTAATCCTACCGACAAAACCTACGCCCGCATCGACGGCGGAGAAAGCAACCCCGGCTACCTCACCCAAGGCCCTGCGCCCACTACTCCGTAATTTAATCTAATTATTCATCCGCCACCCGACCTTTTCGGTCGGGCGGCGGTGAGAACGCATATGCTTCGCATCTGCGTTCTCACCGCTGAAAATAACACTCGGAAGGGAATATAATATGAAAAAGAAATTGATATTGATATTGGCGTTAGTGCTGATCTCGGTAGTGTCCGTTCTCTGCACAATAGCGTATCTTATGGAGGACGTCGAGGTCGAAAACGTTATGACCGTCGGCTCGGTACATATCGAACTGCTTGAGTACGAGCGCGTGAATACCGAGACGTCGGGTGATGCGGCAAAGGTCGAGGCGTTTGAGGATGACAAGCTCCTGCTCCCCGCCGTTACTAAGGCTGGGTTTGACTATTCCGCCCCCACGTCCTTCGTCAATTGGGAGCAGCCCGACGAGGATGAAAAAATAATCAAGGCGGATTATACCTCTCCCATCTGGGATCCCGCGAGCATCACCAACGAGCATGATAAAATGGTATTCGTCAGGAATACGGGAAACGCGGCGGCGTACGTCCGCCTGTATTTCGCGTTTGAGGCGGGAAACTACGTAAGGTTTAAACGCTTTCAGGAAGCGGTGCGTATTAACTACAATGAAGCTAAAGATGGCGAAACGCCGATCTGGAATTGGAGTTGGAATGAAACGCTTGTCGAGCTTGGCGTAGGCGTTAAAAAGGAAAGATATTTCATCGCTACCGCTACGTATTATAAGCCGCTTGAACCGAACACCACCACCGAGATCAGCTTGTCGCAGATAGCGCTCCACTCCGACGTAACTCTTGAGGAGGCGCGCGGCTTTGGTGACGAGTACAAGGTCTTGGTAAAGGCGCAGGCTATGCAGTGCGACGGCTTTGATTCGGCTGATGCGGCTCTCGAAAAGGGATTTGGTAACGCCTACCCCTTCAAGAACGTTAAAGAGGTAACGTTTACTGACCTTCCGACCGCGTTGCACTATCTTGATGCTGACACGAGCAAAACCAAGCTTGTGGGAACTGATGGTGAGTCAAACTACATGGTCAACAGCGTTACCTTTGGCTTGACCGCAGATCATATCGACAAGGTAAGGGAATATGACGGCGTGCTGGTGGCTAATATGAGCGGAGAGGCAGTCTATACCGCCTATGCCTACTATGTTCCGACTGCCGACGGCAAATACGACATTTACGTCCTCGCGGACGAGTGGAGCATTTATGCGCCGGCAGACAGCCAAAAGTTGTTCTGTAATATGAAGGCACTTACGAAGGTCGACACCTCGAATCTTGACGTGAGCCAAACCACTTCTATGTACCGTATGTTTTTTAATTGCGGAAGCCTTACAACTCTTGAGGTAGGTAATTGGTTTGCCAAGGGTACGGATGAAGAAGTAAATCTTCAACAGGCATTCTATGGTTGTAAAGCTCTAAAAAGCCTTGAGCTTTCCAACTGGAGTATAAAAACGAAAGGGTTGCTGAAGGAAACGTTCAAAAATTGCTCCTCATTGAGTGGCAAATTAGACCTTACGGGTTGGGACGTTAGCGGCATCACCTCGATGCAATATACATTTAGTGGTTGCACGAGGCTCACCGAAATAGATGTTTCGAATTGGAACGTAGGCAATGTGAGCGAATTTTCCTATATGTTCGAGAATTGCTACTCTTTGAACAAGCTGGATGTTGCTAATTGGGACGTATCAAGCGCAACGAATTTTCATGGACTCTTTAGCAGATGCAGTTCTCTGAAGAGAATCGAGCTTTCAGAATGGAATGTTGAGAAGCTTAGCTCTGCTTTGGGAATGTTCCTTAGTTGCGGTTCGCTCACTTCCCTGGATCTTTCGGGCTGGAATACCGCTAATCTTGTAAAAACGGAGCAAATGTTCAGTAAGTGCGGAAATCTTAAAACTATCTACGTTGGTAAGGACCTGTGGAATATGGGAAGCGTAACTAATTCAACCAATATGTTTGAGGAGTGTGTAGCACTCGTCGGCGGCTCAGGTACCCGTTATAATTCCGCTAATGTCGAAAAAGACTACGCTATCATCGACGGTGGAACGAGTAACCCCGGCTACCTCACCGAAAAGAAATAATAAACTTCCTTATTTAATTAAATAATCATCCGCCCCCGACCTTTTCGGTCGGGCGGCGGTGAGAACGCATATGCTTCGCATCTGCCAAGCAGATGCGAAAGCATCTGCGCTCTCACCGCTGAAAAGAAAAACACGCGAAAGGTATATATTATGAAAAAAAGAGCGTTAATATGGCTTATTGCGATAGTGTTGGCAGTAATACTCTCGATAATGGGGACGATTGCATATCTCACGGACGTGGTAGGCGTTACCAACGTAATGACCGTCGGTAACGTGGATATCGAGCTTTTGGAGTACGAGCGTATAAGCGTGGATGATAAAGACGCCGACGCGAACGTGCACGCCTTTACCCAAGACAAGCCTCTTTATCCCGCTGTTGTCGAGGATGGCTTCTCTTATTCCGGTCTTGACTATTCCAATCCCACAGCCTACGTTGATTGGACGTCGGAAGGTAAGGAAGGATACAAGACTCCCATCTGGGACCCCGACCTCGTTAACAACGAGGTGGATAAAATGGTATTCGTCAAGAATACGGGCGACAACGATGCTTACGTCCGCGTTTTCTACGCTTTCGAGGTCGGCGCGTACACGAACCTCAAGCAGTTCGAGGAAAAGGTGCATCTTAACAAAAACGATACCGACTGGACGTGGGAGTGGGACAAGTACATTGCAAAGCAAGGTAATTCTAAGTTTTTTATTGCCGTAGCAACGTATAATCGCGCCTTAGCCCCGAATGAGATCACCGAGGTAAGCTTGTCGCAGATATTGCTTGACCCCGTCGCTACCAACGTAGACGTAAAATCCTTTGGAGACTATTTTGACGTCCACGTCTTTGCTCAGGCTATCCAAACGCAGAGCTTTGACGGCCCTGAAAGTGCGCTCGAGACGGGATTTGGAAGCGATATACCGTTCCCCGATATGACTATATATAGGGGCGAGGAGCTGAAGATCGCGCTGAATAACTTTGAGGCTAACATAACGAATCCGGAAAAAATCACCTCAAAGGTTACGAGGGTCACCTTCGGAACGAAGGAGCAGTACCCCGATATTGTAAATGATGAAACGCTGACGCCCACCCTGACGCTTAACGAATATGATACTCCGACGGGCAAGGAATATGGCGCACCCACTCACACGTACTACGTCCCCGACGGTGACAGCGGCAATTACCATCTCTACGTCCTCGCGGACGAGGGCAAGATCTATACTCCTAAAAATAGCGATAGCCTGTTCCGTGGAATGGAGTCATTAATTGAGGTCGATACTTCTAATTTAGACGTTAGCCATACGACTGATATGAGCTATATGTTTTATAATTGCCACAAACTGCAAACCATTGATACAAGCTCTTGGAATGTGAGCAACGTTACTACTATGACTCATTTGTTCCGACATTGCTATGACCTCAAGGAGCTTGATGTTTTAGATTGGGATGTGAGCAACGTCAAGTCAATGTCCTTTATGTTCCACTCGTGCTATGACCTGAAAAACATTGATGTCATCAAATGGGATGTAAGCGCCCTCGTTGATATGGGGTGTATCTTCGAAGCATGCCAGACGTTTACAAGCTTGGAAGTTAGCAATTGGAATACGCAGAGCGTAACATACACAGGGTGTGCGTTCAGAGGTTGCAGCAACCTTCAGACGATTGACGTTTCCGGGTGGAAGGTAGACAACGTTACTGATATGGCTTTTATGTTCCAAGGATGTGGAAAGCTCAGCTCTCAGATGGACCTTTCCAAGTGGGACGTGAGCAAGGTTGAAAATATGCAGTATCTTTTCAGCGGATGCCAAAGTGTTCCTTCGTTAAACGTTTCGGGTTGGAACGTCGCAAAAGTGACGAACTTTACCTATGTGTTTTCAGGTTGCAGCTCGCTTACGGAATTGGATGTTAAAAATTGGGACGTGAGCTCCGCCACAAGCATGCAGGGGATGTTCTATAATTGCTCCAACTTACCCTCGTTGGACCTCTCCGCTTGGGGCGATAAGCTGAACGGCGTTACTACTATGCAGCAAATGTTCCAGGGTTGCTCTTCGCTTACTTCCTTAAACGTTTCCACGTGGGACGTCAGCACGGTTACCAATATGTATGGAATGTTCCGCGGTTGCTCAGCGCTTACATCTTTAAATATTTCAGATTGGAACGTTCAAAACGTTACTTCTATGGGCGAGCTCTTCTGCGATTGCAAAGGCTTGACGAAGATAGATCTTAGCGGTTGGAACACCGTAGCGCTTACTAATACAAGTTATATGTTCTGTCGCTGTGACAAACTTGTAACTATCTTTGTCGGCGACGGTTGGAATGTTTCTAAAGTCACAAGCTCCGACCACATGTTTGACAATTGCTTCAAGCTGGTCGGCGGTGAGAATACTAAGTTTGTTTCTAATATAACCGACAAAACTTACGCTATCATCGATGGCGAGGACGGAAAACCCGGCTACCTTACCAAAGGTCCTGCGCCTGCTAACCCTTAAACCATTTTAATAGCAAAAAAGCACGCTTCTGCGTGCTTTTTTTGCATTATTCGCTTTGGAATTTTGCAATACATATTGATTTTAAGCGGAGAATGTGCTATAATATTAAAGATAGTTAAAGCTTTAACAATCTCGGAGGGGACGGTATGGAAGCAGCGACGTATAATCACGCCCTTGAGGGCTATGAAAAGCTTAGATATTATATTGACGGCTTTTTTGATAGTGACGGAATGCGCCGTTTTACCGACGAGGTAGTGCTTTTCGTTTGCTCTCATAAAAACGATAAGGCTGTAGTCGTTTCTTCCCGAGCCGCTACTGCGCGCTTTGCGGCGGGCAAGCCGCTTGATCTCTCGCTTGTAAGCGAGGATGCGTCGTGCTTTGAGGTTGAGTCTCTCCCGCGCGACGGTTTTTCGCTCGGTGCGCTCGTGCTGCCGCTCGACGAAGCGGGGCAGGTAAGCACCACTACGTACGAGCTTGCCGCGCTTTTTACCCCGAGTGCTTTGCCAAGGAACGCTTTTTTCGCCGTAAAAAACGCCGCTTTGTTTTTCGGTTGCGGCTTCCATTACGAAGGAAGTGAGAGTGCGCCAACGTTGTTTGAGGGATGCGACAGCTCTTTCGGCGCGGTGCTTCTCATACTCTGCGCAATGCTTCGCCGCCTTTCAAAAAAGCGTGGATTTAATTTCGGGTTTGAGTCCGCAAGCGGAATTTGGGCTTTTTCCGTTTCCGCCGATCTGCATTTGCAAAGCGGGGAAGAGCTTGAGGATACGTCGGAATTTATTTGTCTGAAGGAAATATTTGAAAGCCGTGAACTGCCGTTCTTGTACCGCTTTGCAAGCCGCGACGGCGCACCGCGCCTGATACTCAGGCTTTCGCCCTTGCACATCTCCGTCGAGTCGCTTTTGCGCGCCGCGCTCCCCGAAGGCATTACGGATATCGACGCGCTTACCGACGAGGAGCGTATTCCCGACGTGGCGGGCGAATATTAAGTATAAACTATTAAAAAAATATTGAAATCATTAAATAAAAGTGCTATAATCAATATTTGAAACAGCACGATAAACTTTAATAAGAGGTGATCAAAATGAAAATGCGTGCGCTTGTTAAAAAATTCCCGGAAAGAGGTCTTTGGATGGAGACCGTTGACGTGCCCAAGCCCGAATACGGCGAGGCACTCGTTAAGATACATAAGGTCGCTATCTGCGGCACGGACGTTCACATTTACGAATGGAACGATTGGGCGCAAAAGACCATTAAGACTCCCATGATCATCGGCCACGAGTTCGTTGGCGAGATCGTGGAGATAAACGGCGAGTCCAAGAGCTTCAGAGTCGGTGACCTTGTAAGCGGCGAGGGACATATAGTTTGCGGCAGATGCCGTAACTGCCGCCGCGGTATTCGCCACCTTTGCCCCAATACCGAGGGTATCGGCGTAAACCGCACGGGTATTTTTGCCGAGTACGCTTGCATCCCGCTGTCTAACCTTTGGCTTTGCGACCCCACTATACCGGAGGAGATGTACGCCATCTTCGATCCTTACGGAAACGCCGCGCACACCGCGCTTTCCTTTGACGTTATAGGCGAGGACGTTCTCGTTTCTGGCGCGGGACCCATCGGCATTATGGCGGCGGCTATCTGCCACCACAACGGCGCAAGAAACGTAGTAATTACAGATATGCTCGACTACCGCCTTGAGCTTGCCAAGAAGGTCTGCCCCGGCGTAGTTACGCTGAACGCAAAGACGGATTCGCTTAAGGAGATACAGCCGAAGCTCGGAATGAAGGAGGGCTTTGACGTTGGACTTGAAATGAGCGGAAGCCCTGCCGCGCTCAACGGTATGATCGACAATATGATGAACGGCGGCAGAATTGCTATTCTCGGTATTCAGAACAACGAAACCACCCCCGTTTGCATCAACAAGATAGTGTTCAAGTGCTTGCAGGTCAAGGGTATATACGGCAGAGAAATGTTTGATACGTGGCTCAGAATGACCAATATGCTCCAGAGCGGACTTGATATTTCGGGCATTATCACCCACCGCCTGCCCTTCGACGAGTTTGAAAAGGGCTTTGAGCTTATGTGCTCAGGCAACAGCGGAAAGATCGTGCTTACCGTTTCCGAATAAAGGAGAAGCGAAATGTATAATAAGACTAAAAGCATTATTTCGGCAACACTTGACGATATAAGGGCGCAGGGACTTTGGAAGAACGAGCGAGTTATCACAACGCCTCAGTCCAATCGCATCGACACCACCGAAACGCACGGTATCATCAACTTCTGCGCTAACAACTATCTCGGACTTTCAAACGATCCTCGTATAATCGAGGCGGCAAAGGCAAGCTATGACGAGTACGGCTACGGACTTTCAAGCGTGCGCTTTATTTGCGGCACGCAGGCGATCCACGTCGAGCTTGAAAAGAAGATATCCGAGTTTCTCGGCACGGAGGATACCATCCTTTACAGCAGTTGCTTTGACGCAAACGGCGGACTTTTCGAGACTATCACCACCGCCGAGGATGCTATTATTTCCGACGAGCTTAACCACGCAAGTATAATTGACGGCGTTCGTCTTTCCAAGGCGAAGAGATATCGCTATAAGAATAATAATATGGAGGATCTTGAGGCACAGCTCAAGGCGGCTGACGCTGACGGCGCGCGCCAAAAGGTCATAGTTACCGACGGCGTTTTCTCCATGGACGGCATTATTGCAAACCTCAAGGGTGTTTGCGACCTTGCCGATAAATACGACGCGCTTGTTGTTGTCGACGACAGCCACGCCACGGGATTTGTCGGTAAAACGGGGCGCGGCTCGCAGGAGCATTGCGACGTTATGGGCAGAGTGGATATAATCACGGGCACGTTTGGTAAGGCTCTCGGCGGCGCGTCGGGTGGATTTACGAGCGGCAGACGTGAGATAATCGCGCTTCTCCGTCAGAGAAGCCGTCCGTACCTTTTCTCTAACTCCTTGGCTCCCGCTATGTGTGCCGCAACGCTCAAGGCGCTTGAGATAGTTTCGGCATCGACCGAGCTTCGTGACAAGGTGGAGGATAATGCCAACTACTTCCGCTCCGAAATGTCAAAGCGTGGCTTTGACCTTGCGGGCGCGGGACACGCCATCGTCCCCGTAATGCTTTACGATGCGGTGCTCAGCCAGAAGGTCGCCGCCATAATGCAGGAGAAGGGAATATACGTAACGGGCTTCTACTATCCCGTAGTTCCCAAGGATAAGGCAAGAATTCGCACGCAGATGTCCGCCGCGCACACGAAAGAGGACATCGATGCATGCGTAGCGGCGTTTGAATATGCAAGAAAAGAGCTTAAGTTCTAATAAAAATAACCGCAAGGCTTTGGCGAAAGCCTCATAACGAAGTTTTAGAAAAAGCACTTATGATAACGAAGAATCGTTTGTCATAAGTGCTTTTTCGTTGTTTTGGGAAAAGTTATTCCCTACAGTAATGAATTGACGGCAAGCCGTCATGAATTGAAGCCTTACGGCTTCATGATTTGAAATCTCACGATTTCATGAATTGAATTGCCCGTTTTTATAATGCCGAAGGCAATTCATGCACCGTAGGTGCAATTCATGGCGCAAGCCAATTCATGCCCGTAAGGGCAATTCATTATGGGCACGCATCGACAACTTTAGGAAAACCTTCGTTATCGCGCGTGCCCATTGGTATTAGTTAAACGTTGGGAAATTGATGCTCGCGCTCCAAAGTCCGTACGGAGAAACGGGGACGTTTCCTACCGTAAACATAATTCTTGAGCGACCTTTTATAATAAAGCCCGTGTTGCCCGCTTTTCCGATAACCTGCTTTTTAGCGATGGTGTCGTTGACGGATACGGAAGTCTCGCTGAGGTTGGTATACCACGTTTTCAAGCCGTAGCCGTGGTCAACAACAACGTATTTTCCCATTACCTCGTTTGAGCCGACGGCGCAAACGATTCCGCTTTGCATTGCAGGGATTTCTTTACCTGCCGAAATGGCAAACTCCATTCCGGGGTTAGTGTATTTTCTCTCGGTAGCATTATCAAGAGTCATTCGCTTTCCGAAGCCGACCTTCAGACCCGTAAGAGAGCCATCCTTTGAGGAGAAGGGCTTACCAAAGAAGTCAAGGAACGCATCTGAAAAATATCTTGTAGCGGTCGAGGAGGCGCAAATGCTATTAAACGTGTTCTTGGCGTTTGCGACAAGCTCAGGTGTGAAGCAGCTATCTATAAGAGCGGTAGTTGCGGCGTAGGTTCTTCCGTCAAATGCGTAGGAAGGCTCCTTTACGTTAAGCGTAAGAGTTTTTTGAGCAACGCCGTAGGAGACGGTAAAGGTGAACGTTTCACTACGTGCAACGTCATATCCTATCGGAATGAGCGCGTGAACGGTGTCCTTGGCGGTCGCATCCGTGTAGAATACGGGGGTAAAGTTTATAGCGGGGGAGGATTCAAATTTGATCTTTGATGGGTCTGAAACGTTTATGCCCGAAAGCACGACGAATTCACCGTGTTTGATAGCGGTAGCTCCGAGCTTAAAGTCGGCGGGTGCGGTTATGTTCGCGTTAAAGCTGTAGGTTGCCTCGCCGTAGTATTGGCAGTTGTCGGTACGCTTCCAATTTGCCTCGATGATGAAGGTCAGGAGCGTGTTGCGCGTTATCGGCAGAGCGGGGAGCTTGTCGTAAGGACCGTCGTACAGAGCAACCTTGCCATTGTAGACCTTGAGGTTGCAATCGTCAGGCTCGACTGTGAAGTTGAAGTTCATCGCACTTCCAACGTCGTAATCAAGAACGGTCTCGGAGGTGGATGTTTTCTTGTATTCCTGATAAATTCCGCCCGAAGCGAGATAGAGCCAAGTGATATCGGTGGGAACTATCGTGTTGCCCTCGCCTGCGGTAAGCACGGGCGGTGCGGCGTTATCGTAAAGGTATACCGAGTAGGACGAGGCGAGGAAGCGCTTCGCGCTTGTAGGCTCGATCTTAAAGCTCTCGCCGTTCGGATTTGTGAAATAACAAGCGGCGGAGTCGGTGGAGAAATAATATTTATACGACGAGGTGGAGGGGGATTCGCCTCCTATCGACTTATAAGTGGCAAGGAGGAATCTCTCGCCCGAAATGCTGTCGGGCAGGGAGGAGATTCGCGTTGCATCCTCCATAAGAGCCTTGAACATATCCATCACGCCGTCGGGATCGTTTTCGCTCGTGACGATGGTGATGTTTCCGTCGGGGTCTCTTACGGTAAGCTCGGTAAGCTCCGATGAAAGCGATGGGTCGACCTTGTTGGCGTTATAGCTGCCGATGGCAAAATAAGTCGGGGTGAAGAGCATTATCACCACTATAACGGCGATAATAAATTTTTTGAAAGGAATATTGAATATCATGATTTAACTCCAATAGGGATTATTTCAACATATATATACTTTATTATACAACATATGAGCCAAAAGGTCAATAGCAAAATAAAACTTGAGCGTTAAATTTCTTTTATCTTGACATTGGAATTTATAAGATGTATAATCTTTATATGTGAGGTGATAAAAATGAAGATATATAACAGCATAACCGAGCTTGCGGGCAACACGCCCCTTTTGCGCTCAAAGGATAACTTGGGTGCAGAGCTTGTGTATAAAATTGAAGCGTTTAATCCCGCAGGAAGCGCAAAGGACAGAGTTGCACTCTCGATGCTTTGCGACGCGCGTGAGCGCGGCGTTCTTGCCGAGGGCGGCACGGTGATAGAGCCTACAAGCGGAAACACGGGAATAGGCCTCGCCGCTTACGGCGTGCCTATGGGATACCGCGTTATTCTCGTTATGCCCGATACCATGAGCCGCGAGCGGATATCGCTCATTCGCGCTTACGGCGCGGAGGTGGTGCTTACCGAGGGCGCAAAGGGAATGAAGGGGGCTATTGAAAAGGCGGAGGCACTTGCCGCCGAGATCGAGGGCGCGTTTATACCCTCGCAGTTTGAAAATCCGTCAAATCCCGATGCTCATTACCGTAGCACGGGCGTGGAGATATGGAAGGATACCGAGGGAGAAGTAGACGTTTTCGTAGCCACCGTAGGCACGGGCGGCACGCTTTCGGGTACTGCACGGTATTTGAAGGAGAAAAATCCCGATATCGAGATAGTCGGCGTTGAGCCCGCCGCCTCGCCCCTTATTACGAAGGGTGTCGCGGGCGCGCATAAGATACAGGGAATAGGCGCAAATTTCATTCCGCAAAATTACGATGCCTCGGTGGTCGATAAGGTGCTTACGGTGACCGATGAGGACGCTATGGCGGAAGCAAAGGCGTTGGTTCGCAGAGAGGGTATCTTTGCGGGTATTTCGTCGGGTGCGGCTTCCTTTGCCGCCCGAAGCCTTGCGCGTTTGCCCGAATATAAGGGCAAGAGGATCGTCGCTCTGCTTCCCGATTCGGGTGAAAGATATATTTCGACGGGTATTTTTGAATAAAAAAGATGAGCCAAATGCTAAGCATTTGACTCACTTTTTGTTTTAAAGAGGGCGTGCGACTTTTTCCATCACGCTCGTAACAGGACGGTATAAAACGAGCATGAGGACAAAGTTTGCCACGCCGTGTGTCAGATCAAATGGAATTCCCGCTACCCAATATCCAAAGGCGTATGCAAGCCCCGGCGTGGGGCTTCCCACAAAAACGTAGGGAATCGCGCACAAAAATCCGAAGGACAAGCCGAATATTCCCGAAAGCAACGCAAAGGGTAAGGCAGAGGTGCTTTTTCTCATCATATATGCGACGAGAACGAGCGCGGGCCACGTATAGAGATACATCACCCACCAAAGCCCAAAGCCGTATATTGCCCCCTCAAGCAGAGTAAATATCGGCACGGCTATCATGGCTTTTCTCCCGAAAAACACGGTAAAAATGATAAGCCAAAAGCTCGTCAGCTCCACGTTTGGGATGTGAGCCATTGCCAGCTTGCACGCTTCTATCAATGCCACAAGAACGCCGATAGTTGCAATGTAGTGTAGCTCCGATCTGTACTTGCGCATCAGGCGGCGGTATAAACTATGCGGAAAACGTCGCCGTCAGCGACGGGCTGATCGTTGATTCCGTAGTTGCAGTAGGCTTCCCCGATGTAAAACGCCCAGTAGGCTTTATCAAGCGTATAATCGGCACGTTCGCCGTTTACGCTCATTACCATGCCGTTTTCCTCGACGAAGGTAAGTCCATCCGCTTCTTCCATAACGCCGCGCAGATATTCAGCGTCGGTCCTTACGTTGTAGGTGGTGGTAACTCCCGCCTTGTTTACTACCTCGATAGTAACGCTTTTGCCGCCTTTTTCGGTAGATGGAGTGCTTTCGCCCGCTTCATTTGTTATAGCGGTGGTCGTAGCGCCTTCATTGGTGCTTTGCGGACCGAATGCAAACCATACTCCTACAAGCGCAGCGAGGAGGAGTACGGCGGCAACGCAGCCGAGTATTATTTTTTTGTTTTTTGTCACTTGTGTTCTCCTTTCCGTAGTATTGCCACAGCTCCGTCCAGATGTGGAAAGTGGGAGATTGTGGCAATGCGGCGGAAAAACACCGTATTTTGCTTCAACCGATTACTCGCGGCTCCACAATATGACCAAGGCAGGTCTTCCGACTCGGATATCAACACCTCGTTTCGCCTTCCCTAAAAATCAGTGGCATAATGAAACGAAGCTCCTTCGTTACGGCGACGAGTTCGCGCGGGATTTTCACCCGACTTCCCTTTTCACCGAGAGTGCAAAGCACCCCCGACACCGTCAGTCTTCTCACTTCTGATATATTTTATCATTAAGTCGTCGAATTGTCAAGAAAAAGAAAGAATTTACTTGACACAAAAGCGTTTATGTAATATAATGTTCATAATATAAACTATCATTTTGGAGGTATCACTATGAACTTTAGCGTTGATAACGTTAAACGCAATACCAGATGGCTCGTTTGTGCTTTTCTGGGACTTTTCCACTTCGTAATTCTTGCTATGAACACCATTGCCGCTTTTGCGGAAATGGGCAAAAAGTCGGAGTCCCAGGGACTTTCGGGCTACGAAACGCTTGGCGAGGCAACACTTGATTCGGGACTTGACGGCGGCGCATTCCTTTTCATCTGCCAGCTCTTCATTCTCATTGCCGCTATTGCAATGCTTATAGCAGCCGCAGTTATTATTATCAAGGAATTCTTCGGTGTTGCTATTCCCGATTCCTTTGGTCCTGTAAAGCTTAAGACCGTGGGCGGTATCACCCACTTCGCTTATGCGGCTCTGCACGTTCTTCTTCTCATTGCCATTATCGTTGTTTGCGTCGCAAATACCGAGTCGGAGGAATTCCTCGGTGAAACCTATACGATGGGTGTTCGTCCTGCATTTGGATTCTTCTTCTCCTTCATTCTTTCGATAGGCTCCTTCGTTGGACTTTACTTCCTTGAAAAGCTCGTTCCCGGCTTTAAGGGCGACGGCGCGGCTTCTGCAAAGGTCGCATACGCTTGCGAGTCCTGCGGCACGAGCGCAAAGAAGGGTGCGGCGTTCTGCTCCAAGTGCGGCGGCAAGGTCGTAGCTCGCGTTACTCCCGCGGCTACCGCTACTCATTACTGCTCCAAGTGCGGCGCTACTGCTGCTGCGGGCGCGGCTTTCTGCGCTAAATGCGGCGGTGCCGTTGTAAAGAACGACATACCCACCTGTCCGAATTGCGGTGCTATCGTTAAGGAAGGCGCGGCATTCTGCGGCGGTTGCGGAACGAAGCTTCAATAATGTAAAAAAGACACGCTACGGCGTGTCTTTTTTACATATAAATTATTGACCGCGCACGGCTTTTGTGGTAAAATATTTTTATAAACAAAAGAGGTAAATAAAATGGGCAAAAAACAAAAAAATACTCTTATAAGACTCTTTACACCGCAGGGCGAGAGCCTTTCGGGTCAGCCGTGGAACGTGTACCCAAGACCGCAGATGCGCCGCGACTCCTTCTTCTGCCTTAACGGCGAGTGGGATCTCTACGCCGCAGAGGGCGCGCAAAAGGAGACCATCATCGTGCCTTTTCCGCCCGAAAGCGCGCTTTCGGGAATTGAGAGAAGCATGGGAGATGCTCCGCATTACCGCTATGAGAAGCGTTTTTCGCTCCCCAAGGACTTCGTAAAGGACAGAGTCCTTCTTCACTTCGGCGCTGTGGATCAAATCGCGCGCGTAAGCCTTAACGGTGCGCTCGTTGGCGAGCATATCGGCGGATATGAGAGCTTTTACTTTGATATAACGAATGAATTAAAGGACGAAAATCTCCTTGTCGTAGAGGTCACCGACGAGCTTCAAAACAAGGTACTGCCTTACGGCAAGCAGACGCTTTCGCGCGGCGGTATGTGGTATACGCCCGTAAGCGGAATATGGCAGACCGTCTGGATTGAGAGCGTGCCCGAAACTTATATCAGCCGCCTTGAAATCGAGGTCGGCGCTGATTTCGTCGAGGTATCCGCACCCGTAGCCGAGGGCTACGTAACCGTGGGCGACGTAAGCGCACCGCTCGTTGACGGAAAGGCGAAAATAACCATTTCCGATCCTCACCTCTGGTCGCCCGAGGACCCCTACCTTTACGATTTTACCGTAACGGCGGGCGAGGACAAGGTACAGTCTTATTTCGCGTTGCGTACACTTGAAATAAAGGAGGTCGGCGGTATAGCCAGACTCTGTCTTAACGGCAAGCCGTATTTCTTCCACGGTCTGCTCGATCAGGGCTATTACCCCGACGGAATCTTTACCCCCGCAACTCCCGATTGCTACGAATACGATATCCTTGCTATGAAAAAGCTTGGCTTCAATATGCTCCGCAAGCATATCAAGGTCGAGCCCGAGCAGTTCTACTACGACTGCGACAGACTCGGTATGGTAGTATTTCAGGATATGATAAATAACGGCGACTACAAGTTCTTGCGCGATACTGCGCTCCCCACGGTGGGCTTCAAGCGCAAGAATGACAAGAGGATGCACAAGGACGCAAAAACGCGCAAGGCGTTCATCGAGGGAATGGAGTCCACCGTTCGTCAGCTTCGCAACCATCCGTCCATATGCTATTGGACTATCTTCAACGAGGGCTGGGGACAGTTTGACGGTCAGAGCGCGTATGAAATGCTCAAGAAGATCGACTCCTCGCGCTTTATCGACACCACTTCGGGCTGGTTCTTCGGTGCAAACAGCGACGTTTTGAGCCATCACGTTTATTTCAAGCCCATAAAGCTCAAGAAAAGCCCCAAGCCCATCGTTGTATCCGAGTTTGGCGGATATTCCTACCGCCCCGACGGACATATCTTCAACCCCGACAACACCTACGGCTACGGCTCGTACCGTGCGCAAAGCGAGTTTGAGGATGCGCTTGTAAAGCTGTATGAGACCGAGGTAGTTCCCGCAGTTGCACAGGGACTTTGTGCCGCAGTATATACGCAGGTGTCTGACGTTGAGGACGAGACCAACGGACTCCTTTCCTACGACCGAAAGGTGACGAAGGTTGGAGCTGACAGAATGCTTAAAATAGCGGATGCGCTTTACCGTGAGATCCAAAAGTAAAATAAACGGGTGAGGTATGGAATTAGTTCTCATTACTGCCTTGGGCGTTGGCGGCGCTACCGTCATTGGTGCGCTCATCGGATTTATATTCAAGAAAATATCCCATAAATTCAGCGACATCGTGCTTTCCTTTGCCGCAGGCGTTATGCTTGCCGCGGCGGTGCTGGGGCTTATACTCCCATCGCTTGAGCACGGCGGAAAATACGGCATAATCATAACGGTCGCGGGTATTTTCGCGGGTGCTTTGGGGCTTCATCTTATGGATAAGCTCGTGCCGCACCTTCATAGGCTCGTCGGTGCGGATACGGAGCCGCACAGAAACAATGAGAGTCTTAACAAGGTCCTTTTGTTCGTCGCGGCGATAGCCATCCACAATCTGCCCGAGGGTATTGCCGCGGGCGTAGGCTTTGGCGGCGGAAACACGGCTGACGCGCTCATTATCGCGGGCGGTATCGCTTTGCAGAACGTGCCCGAGGGTATGGTCATCATCGGACCTATGCTCGCGGCGGGAGTTAAGCC
>JAZPZM010000140.1:0-9059 GCA_045544735.1 Eubacteriales bacterium | reverse complement strand
TCTTGTCTTCCTAAAGCCCGCTTGGCCTCCGACTTCATATGCGGAAGAAATGACAGACGTTCAGACCGAAGTGGAGCTGACCGAGGCTGCCAATCTTTTCTCGCGGCTTTCGCCGGAAGCACAAGACGCCATTATTGATTTGATAAAATGCCTTTTATCTGAGAAACAATGAGTGCCTGCTGCTCTGCGGTAAGCTTTTCAAATAATGTAACGAACTCAACCGTTCGCCCGCTGATTTTGTCGGCGGGCGTTCTTTTTTCGGAGAGGGATATCTCCATATCGTCCACCTGGCTCATAAGATCATTCAAGCTCATTCCCATTGCTTTGGCAAGCTTCTTCATCGTGGCAAGCGACGGAACAATAGGCTCGTTGGTCTTGGGGTTGCGCCCCTCTTCAAGCATAGAAATATATCCGTTTGAAACGTCGCAGGTCAACGCAAACTGTCTTTGCGATAAATGGTTTTTCTCTCTATATTCTTTTATTATCTTACCTAATGTCATAATAAAATACCTCTCTTTGTTTAATACATTATACACCAAAAAACGCGCCGTGTCAATCGGTTTGTCAAAAAAATTAAACATTTTTTGTGCAACCCACTTGACAAACGCTCAATCTTGGTGTACAATATGTTTAGTCGGTTAAACATCGACGAGTTTTTGAAAGGAGGAATGACCGTGGGTTACAAGATTAAGGACCTGAGAGAAGCGCAGAAAATGACACAGGAAGAGCTTGCAGAAAAGAGCGGAGTGAGCCGTGGTACCATTGTTGCGCTTGAAAACGACGAGGACAGAACGACAACCACAAAAACGCTCTTGAAAATCGCAAAGGGTCTCGGTACCACCGTGGACAATCTTTTTTTTGGAGAAAGTGTTTAATCGGTTAAACGAGAAAGGAGTGTGTTAAATGGATTGTGTAACAACTCCCGAAAAAAGAGGACCAAGTATCGACACCTCAAAAATCTCTACATATCGTGGACGAGCAATCGGCAGGGCGTTCTACAATGCCTATATGAATTTCGTTAAGGATCCCGAGCACGAAAAGATGATCGAGCAACGTGCGGAGGAAATACGCGAGCAGGAGAAAAAAGAAAAGGCGGCTCTTGTCGCTCAATAAAAAGAATAAAAGGAGCAAACAAATGAAACAAGGCAGAACATTACAGGAGCTTGCCGTCGAGATTGATAGGCAGGCGCGAACAAAAAAAGATTTCCTCGTGGACACTACCGCAATGAGCGTTATTCCGCACGAGGAAGGCATCAGATTTCAAGCGGAAGGTATGTCCGCAGACTTCGGTATCAATGATATCGCACATTCACAGATCGGTCAGCATCTCGAAATCCCTGCTCGCTACTACGAGCGTATGAGAACAGAGAGTCCCGAGCTGCTTTCCCAAAACATCAACCATTGGTTACATAACCGCGCTCCCGAGCGCAGAATGCTCCGAACGCTTGACGGAAACCTTCGGGCGTTCCTCTCCGCAAAGTACAGACGTATTGACAATATGGAGATTGCCGAAACCGTCCTCCCGATTATCTCCCGAATGGAAGGGGCGAAGGTGGAGAGCTGTCAGATCACCGAGCAGAAGATGTATATCAAGGTAGTCAATCCTCGCATCACAACAGAGGTGCGCAAGGGCGATATCGTCCAGGCAGGTATCGTTATCAGCAATTCCGAGGTCGGTATGGGAAGCGTAAGCATTTCTCCCCTTATCTACCGCCTTGTATGTTCCAACGGTATGATAGCCGCGCAACAGGTGCGGAAAAACCACGTCGGCAGATTGAACGACGCGGACGTAGACATGAGCATATTCCGTGATGAAACAATCGAAGCGGACGACAGAGCGTTCCTTATGAAAGTACAGGACGCGGTCAACGCGGCGGTTGATCAGACGGTTTTTGAAAAGATAGTCCAGCAGATGCGTGATGCAACCGAGGCAAAGATTGAAGCCGCTACCGTTCCCAAGGTGGTCGAGCTTGCATCTAAGCAGTTCCACATTTCGCAGTTTGAGAGCGAGGGCGTTTTAGGACACCTTATCGGCGGTGGCGACCTCTCCCTCTACGGAATGGCGAATGCGGTCACTCGGTACGCCCAGGACGTAAACAGCTACGACAGATCCACCGAGCTTGAACAGATCGGTTACAGTATCTTGACCGTGGCACCTACGATTTGGCGCGGCATTCTCTCCGCTGCAAGAAAGGAGGTATAAAATGGCTAAGTGCAAAACCTGTTCCGCTTGTGGTGCCAACCTTGACTTTGGCGAAAGGTGCGAATGCAATGGAAAAGGACTGCCCCGCGGCAACGGGAACAGTCCTGAGAAAAATGGTTCTTCAACCTCTTCTATTGTATCACAGAATTCAGAAGATGTCAAGACGGAACCTCTCCGAGAATTGCGTATCAGCAAGGAAATTCCTGCTATGGAAATGGTCTATGTCGTAAAAGGGATTTTCCCCAAGTACGATAAGACACTTCAAAGCAAGTGCGAGCGTAGCTCCGAATACGGTGTGAGAATTCGTCCCGAGGCTATGGACGCCCTTATAGCAAAGTACGCTCCCGAAGAACTTGAAAAAATCAAGCGCAAGCGCAGGGGCGGTCACAGGCTTACGTGCCGCGTGACCTGCCGTTTGGAAGACGCGGAATATGCAGAAGTCGTCAAGCTCGTCCGCGAGGACGGATTTGACACAATCCAGGCGTGGCTTGCTTTCCATATCCGAAAGCGCCTCGCTGCACGAAAGGAGGCAAAGAGTGATGCTTGATAAGCTCTACGCAACCCTACGCGAAGTCGAGGAGGCAATCGAATACGCCGAAGCGTGCGACCACGCATACACGAGATATTACACAAGCCTGTGTAAAGCTCGCAAATCTCTTTTGAAAACCATTAAAAAATTTGAAAATGCAGAAAGGAACAAATGCAAATGATTAAGCAACCTACTGAAATGACCTTTAACGACAAGAAATTCTCTATGATTATCTACGGATCCCCCGGACTTGGTAAGACCACTCTTGCGCTCTCTGCCCCCGATCCCATTCTGATCGACTTTGACCGCGGCATTGCTCGTGTCAAGGCGTATCATCGTAAGCCCACGATCGTGAGCGCCACCTATGAAGAGGTGCTTGACGATATTCAGCTCCCCGAGGTCAAAGAGTGTCAGACCCTTATCATCGACACAGGAGGATCCTTTGTTACATATCTGCAGGACTGGGCAATGCGCACCAATCCTACGGTCAACAAGCAGAAGAACGGCGCCCTCTCCCTCAAAGGCTTCGGTGCGGTCAAGCAGGAATTCCAACGCTTCACCAACCACGTCCGCGACGTCCTCAACAAGAACGTGATCTACATCTTCCACTCTGACGAGCAGAAGGACAAGGACGGCAATCCTCAGCAGAGATTGCAGTGCGAAGGTGCCGCGAGAAACCTCGTATGGCAGCCTTGCGACCTCGGCGGTTATATGCAGATGATCGGCACGCGCCGTACTATCAATTTCACTCCCACCGACGAATTCTTTGCAAAGGGTTGTTACGGTATCGAGGGAATGCGTGAAATCCCCACAATCGGTCCCAATGACAAGAACGATTTTCTCACTCGTCTGTTCAACGAAGCAAGGGCGAACATCGAAGCCGACAATGCGGCGTTTGCTCCTGTGAAAGAACAGTACGACGCGGTAATGGTGGAGGTACACAAAATCATTGACGGCATCAGCACTGTTGACGAAGCCACCGCCGCCGCTCAGACACTCCCCACACTTGAACACGCGCTGACCTCCAAGAAGGAAGCAAGCGCAATGCTGAACGCCAAGGCGACCGAGCTCGGCTTTGTATGGGATAAGACCGCCAAGGCGTACAAAGTACCGGAGGCGAAGTAATGGCAAGATACCTCATTACGCAGTCGCTCCTCTCCGCGTGGAGCTACGCTCATACCTGTTATGAGTCTTGCGCTGAGGAAGCCTACGAAGAATTTTTGAACGCTCTTAACCGTGTTCCCAAGGAGACCACTCCCGAAATGCAGAACGGCATTGATTTTGAGAACGAGGTTTACGCAGAGGCTGCGGGAGTTCCGAGAACTCCCCATCCCTCTTGGGAGAACGGTATAAAGGCTGTTGCAACGGTCATAAAAGGCGCTCAAACGCAGGTAAAGGCGCAACGCGAGTGTACGGTGGGTGGAAAAACTCTTCTCGTGTACGGCGTTTTGGACGCTCTCAAAGCGGGCGTGATTACCGACGTGAAATTTTCTAACAAGAGTTTCAATTCTGCTGAACTTGCAGGAAAGTATCTTGATAGCGCACAGCATTCCGCGTATTTCTTCATCGTTCCCGAAGCGTACCGCTTTGATTACCTTGTGTCTGACGGTGAGGATATCTACACCGAAACGTACACCCCCAAGACCTCCCGACCCTTTGAAGAAATTGCCGCGGAGTTCCTTGAGTCGATTGAGGCTATGGGCCTTATGTCGATTTACGAGGAAAAGTGGCTTGCTCTATGACGGGTAGGTTGAAA
Source organism: Eubacteriales bacterium (assembly GCA_045544735.1). Taxonomy (GTDB): domain Bacteria; phylum Bacillota; class Clostridia; order Oscillospirales; family CAG-272; genus CAG-390. Next base: position 4,571 of record JAZPZM010000140.1, on the reverse strand, counting down.
GACCTCTCTTTCGGCAGAAACGGCGAGCAGATAATCACTCTCGCCGTCGATGCCGACTTCACGGAGCGCTTTGACGAGTTGAAAGATTTTGATGTGGATATCGAAATCAAGAAGCACCGTAAGATGCGCTCCAATGAAGCCAACAAATACTGTTGGGTACTCTGTGAAAAGATTGCTCAACGGTTGAGCGATGAAAAGGTCAAGCACACCAAAATCGTCGTGTACCGCGAAGCTATCCGCGAGATTGGCGTGTGGGTTGACAAGGAGCTTGACCCCGACACCGCAAAGACGTTCTCTACCGCGTGGGAAATGCTCGGTACAGGTTGGCTTACAGAGCAGGTCGATTATAGCAAGAATGGCGAGAACGTCATTATCCGTTTTTATTACGGCAGTAGCCGTTACAATTCCAAGCAGATGTCGCGCCTCATTGACAACCTCGTTCAAGATTGCCAAGAGCTCGGCATCGAAACCGACACACCCGAACAAATTGCAAAAATAAAAGCGCTCTGGGCAGAAGAAGACGCCCGAGTGAAAGCAAAGGAGAAACACAATGAGCAAAAGTAAGAAGCACAATAAGCAGAACACCCCGAACAGATCTGACCGCTACGATTGGATGAAAGACTCCAAGGGCATTCCCGCCCTGCAGGAGAGTTCCATCGAGTTCATTCTGAAACCCAAGCAGAAGGTGGAAATCCCTCTCGCAGAATACCGCGCCCTTGTGGAAAACGCATTTGCGGTCAAGGTATTCAAGAAGTTCCTCGGAAAGTCGCACTATTCGCACGAGGTCGAGGAATTTGCAAAAGCTCTCTTTGGCGAGGAAGAGCCGAAAGAGGATCCCAAAAAGGAGGACGTGCAGAATGATGGCTAATGTTATCATCAGGATCGGCGACAACGGACAGGATGTTCCTGTGCAGGTAATCGAAGCCATTAACACTATGATGAGCCTCGGAGTTACAAGCGCACAGGTGACGTTAACCATTGACGAGGTGGACTACGTAATCACCTATGACATCATCAAGGAGGAAGAAAAATGAGCTGCCTCAATCTCAACAGAGTTATACTTGCGGGGCATATCACCGCTGATCCCGAACTGAGACAGACTCAAAGCGGAATTTCTGTAACATCGTTTTCTATCGCAGTTAACCGTGAGTACGCCAAAGACCAAGAACAGCAGAAACCCGATTTCATAGACATCATTGCTTGGCGACAGAATGCCGAATTTATCACACGCTATTTCAAAAAAGGCTCGGCGATTTGCGTTATCGGTTCTCTTCAAAAAAGGTCTTGGACAGATCAGCAAAATCAGAAGCGTTACGCCACCGAGGTTGTTGTGGATAAAGCTATGTTCATAGATAGCAAGTCCGACAATCAGCCTGCGGCGAATGGCTCGTTTATCCCCGGCACGACAGGATATGTACCCGATGCCTACGCGCCTGCGGCTGCACCAAAATTTGAGGAAATCAATCCCGACGACGATTTGCCGTTCTGAAATGGGGTGTAGCAAATGGCAACAGGCAAACGATACTATTGGATAAAGCTCAAAGAGTCGTTTATGTCCTCCGACACGGTTGACTACCTTATGAGCCAACCGAACGGTGCAAACTACGTTGTCCTGTATCAAATGCTCTGCCTTAAGACCATCAACACAGACGGGAAGCTCTCGCGGCAAATCGGAGAAATCCTTATCCCTTACGATGTCGAAAAGATACAGAGGGATTGCAAATGGTTTTCTGCTGACACTATCCGCGTGGCTCTCAATCTCTACCGTTCCTTTGGTCTGATATACGAAGACCAGGACGGAGTCCTCGTTCTCTCCGATCACAAAAACCTTGTCGGGAGCGAAACAGACTACGCCGAGCGAAACCGCAGATTGCGAGCGCAACAGCAAAGCCAATCGCTCCTGCCACCCGAACACAACACTGAACACAATGTGTACAGTGATGTGTCCGAAGATGTGTCCACAGAGAATAGAGATAAGATATTAGATATTAGAGATACAGATATCAGAGATGAAGAGCGAGAGATAGAGGGAGAGGATATAGCCGTTCCGCAAGCGGAAACGGCACCGCGCCCCTCTCGCCTCCCTCCGTGTCCGTTCAAAAAGATTATGGACCTGTATCATCAGATCTGTGTGTCTTACCCTCGCATTGAGGACATAGACGGTGAACGGAAAAAGGCGGTTGCGGCTCGGTGGAGAAAATACGGTGATATCGCAGTCTTTGAGCAAGTATTCAGAATAGCACAGGCTTCGTCCTTTATGAAAGGCGAGAATGGACGTAATTGGCACGCTGACTTCGATTGGATGATGCGACCTACCAACATATCCAAAATCCTTGAACATAAGTACGACGATAAGCCTACGGCACAAACAGGACAGCCGACAGGAGCGCTTGGCGTCCTCGCGAGAATGCGGGAGGAATGCGATGAATGAAAAAGGCAGAACTTCTCGACATTGTAACGGTGATCGTGATGTCCTATCCCAACCACTTCAAAGAGGAAAGCATACCTGGAATGGTAACAGCTTGGTATGCGCTCTTCAAGGACGACGATAAAACCGCCGTCGAGCTCGCGGTGATGAAACACATAGCGAGCAACAAATGGCCACCGAGCATAGCGGAAATCAGAGGGGCGATGGCTGAAATGCTCCACCCCGAACTGATACCGCCCGACGTCGCATGGACGGCAGTTGCGGACGTTATGCACGGAGTGGATCAATGGGGATGGGGACGCCCGAAATTCCCCCCTCTGATAGAGAGGGTTGTGGAAACAATCGGATGGGGACACCTTAAGGAATTAAGCCGAGGCAGTTATGCCGGCAACAAGGACGGTCTTGACCGCGTGGCGTTTATGGACCTTTACAAGCCTGCATACGAACGAGCATTACAGGCGGGAACGCTCCCTGCGGCTCTCTCAGCGACGATAAACAAGGTGCGCCAACTCCACCCCGAAACAGATACTTTCCTCTTGGAAGCGCAAAATATCCGCAGGAAAGAGGACGAACAATTTGAGCGCATATTGAGGCGCGGCTATGAAAGCCTCGATGCACCCGAAACACCAAATCTATTGGAGGATAAGAAATGATACGCTTCACCGTACCCGGCAAACCGTTCGGATGGGAACGCACAGGACAAAACCGCCGCACCGGCGCAACATACGTTCCCGAAAAGACGCGCAATCACAAAAACGCGGTAGCGTGGGCATATAGGCAAGCCTGCGGTGCTTACCGTTTCCCAAGTGGTACATACGTGGATATGCGAGTGATAGCGTATCTTCCTGTCCCGAAAAGCAAACCCAAAACCGTTCAGCAGAAAATGCGAAGCGGTGAAATACGGCCGACTGTCAAACCCGATTTTGACAATATCGGCAAACTGATCGCAGATGCGCTCAACGGCGTTGCTTATGACGACGACAAGTGTATCGTTGATGCGCAGGTCAGAAAATTCTATTCAGATAATCCTCGCACGGAGGTTATCTTGCAAATTGCAACAATCTAATATCGAGCGGGACCGCGCCGTATAATACGGTCACATAAAAGGAGCAATTTTATGGCAAAGAAAATCAACACCGAAACCACGGAGAGCGTGGAAAAGAAACTCGTCTACATACCCATCACCGAGCTGCACCCTCACCCCGACAACCCCCGAAAAGACCTCGGCGACCTCTCGGAGCTTGCCGAGAGCATTAAGGTCAAGGGCGTAATGCAGAACTTGACCGTTGTGCCTCGCACCGAAGGCGGCTACACCGTAATCATCGGACACAGACGTATGGGCGCATCGAAGCTCGCAGGGCTCACCGAATTGCCCTGTGTGATTGTCGAGATGTCCGAGCAGGAGCAGATCGGCACGATGCTCTTGGAAAATATGCAGCGTTCCGACCTCACGATGTACGAACAGGCACAGGCATTCCAAATGATGATTGATTTTGGTGAGAGCATTGACAGTATCGCTGAAAAGACAGGCTTCTCCAAGACCACCGTCCGTCGCAGAATTAAGCTCGCGGAGCTTGATGGCGACAAGCTGAAAAAGGCATCGTCAAGACAGATCACTCTTGAGGACCTTGACCGCCTCAGCAAGATCGAGGACATTGACAAGCGCAACGAGCTGTTAGACATTATCGGCACATCGAATTTTGAATGGCAGTACAAGCAGGCTATCACGCGCCAGGAGGAAGAAAAGAACTGCGAGCTTTGGAGAGCGGTGCTTCTTGAAAAAGGTTTAACCGAGATTGCCTACAATGATGTGTTCGGAAACGACAAGTACCGCAACAGCGCACGACCTTATGCAACCTGTTCAAGTGTTGCGCCCTCTGAATTTGTAATTGACGAGGATATGCAGTTCTTCGGTTTCAATCGCGGGACGGTGTATTTCCGCAGAGAGCGAAATGCTGAGGACGAAGAAAAAATGGCGGCATATCAGAGAGAACAGGAAAAGGAGCGTGAACGCAAAGACGCCCTGCGTGATATCACCAAGAGAGCATATGAACTCCGCAAGGAATTTGTGGAGAGCATCACAGAAACCGCCGCGAAAAAGCTCGCGCCTGTTGTTATCGAATACAACATCCAAAAAGATTGG
>JAZPZM010000139.1:0-40506 GCA_045544735.1 Eubacteriales bacterium | reverse complement strand
TGGGGCAGGTGACCCGGGAGAAGAGGATCCGCTTGCCCTCGGCGGGAGCTGCCACGGGAGCTTCCTCAACTGCGGGAGCTTCCTCAACTACGGGGGCTTCCTCAACTGCGGGGGCTTCCTCGACTACGGGAGCTTCCTTGGTTGCGGGAGTAGCGGACTCGCTATTCATAGCGGCGAACATTGCGGGATTCTGCTGCATCATTTGCTGCATCATCATCTGCATCATCATCTGCTGTTGCTCCTGCATAGCGGCTTGCTTCTTCTGAGACTCAAGCTCAACTTCTTTCTTCTCCGCCTCGATCGCGCGAAGTCTTGCCTCCTCCGCGGCGCGGCGCTCGACCTCACGCTGAGCGATAGCCTGCTTGGTAGCACGCTCGACCTCGTTAAGACGCGCCGTTTCTACGCCGATTTCAACCATAACGGCAGCCTCTGCACTATGTACGGAGGACATCCAGATAGCAGACAAAATATAGTATACGCCTATGGCTATAGACATAACGCCTGAAACGATAAGAGCCGTTTCCATTCCGTCCATAAGCGACTTGAAAATACCCTCTACTCCCTTCATATCTCCGCCAACATTCTCTATGTAGTCCATTACAGTATCGAAAATCGAGGATGCGATGCCCGATACGAAGAACGTACCTACTGCGCCAATCAGAGAGAAAATGCCAACGAACCAAGAGCCGAAAAGGGGCGCTTTTGCGGCAGTATACTGTCCGGACTCCGCAGTTACGGCAAGCTCCAAAAAGTACTTGCGTCTGTTAGCATAGATAAGTCTGTAAAGCGCGATAATAATAAGCTCGATTACCATAGCCACGATAAAGATAACGGCTACAATAGCACCGCCGCTTTCGGGCACATCGCTTTTAGTAAGCTCACCGAGCAGTTCGCCGCCAAGAAGAATCAGACCGACCACAAAGACCGTACCGATCACCGACAAAACGATGCTGATGGTGAACATTACGCGGGTATACGCATCAAAAAGAGATGCGTTGCGGATAGACGAGCTGTTAAGCTTGCTTGCATTTGTCGCGGCATAACATTTCCACATACCGATCATGGAGAGCAGCATAAAGACAAAGGGCAAAATAGCCGCAAGCCCGCCCGCGAACAATGAACCGAGCTGGGCAGCAAGAGCTACCGTGTAGCAGATAGTCAAAACGAGGAAAAGCGGTGAATGGAATTGAGCGGCGAGTACGTCTCTGGTCTTAGCGCGTGCGGCATTAAGCTTTTGCTTTTGCTCCTCCACGGCGTGCTGATGACCGCAAAACTCGCAGTACAGAGCCCCATCCTTCAAGGGCTGATGGCATTGAGTGCAATTCATAAGATACGCTCCTTATTTTAAAATATGTAATGCCTTAATACGGCACATATACATTATATTGTTTGTTCACAAATTTGTCAAGTATATTTAACAGATTATTCGTCAAAATCCGAGGTTTTCGCCAACAATTATGACCTTGATGCGCCACGGGATGCTTGAACGGCGTGTGTAGACGAACTGACTGCACATACACTCGCCCGCGGTAAAGCACTCGCCGCATTTACCAAGCGTGCCGCAGGGCGTTTTCTTGCCGAGCCTTACGGCGTTTGGCGGCGCGGCGCACAGACGCGCGCGGTCAAATCCTCCCTCGGCGTCGGTGACGAGCTTATTCATACCCACCACCACAAGAACGTTTTGCGGTCCGTAGCAAAGCGCGGCTACGCGGTTGGCGTTGCCGTCGATATTTACAAGCTCGCCCTCGACGGTGAATGCGTTGGCGCTCATCAAAAACCAATCCGCGCCGAACATCTCTAAATATTTTTGTCTTATCTCGTCGGCATTTTTGGCGTCAGCGCGGTCGATAGCGGTATAATTTCCGCCCTTGACAGCGTCGATAAGCCCTATCTCCGACACGGTGACCGAGCCGCCCCAGCCTACGCTTGCGCCCTCGGGAATAAGCTCGAGCGCCTTTTTAAGTGCCGCCTCTTTGTCGGGGCAGTAGTAGCCCTCGATCTGACGCACAGCCATCTTTTTTATTACGGTGGCGGCTATATTTTCATAATTTTTCTGTGTGGGTGTCATTTTTCTTCTCCTTTTTTACTAAACAATCTCTCCGCCTCATCCACGCTTACGCCGTGGAGCGTATAAAGCATAAACACAAGCACGGCAACGCCGAGCACAGCGGTAATCGTGACCGTTGCGGCATCCCATATCTTTCCGCCGCCAAGCGTTGGAACGAGGTAGCCGCAAAAATCGTAAACGGCGTGAATGGCAATGCACAGCCATATCGAGCCCGTCTTTAAAAGCACGATGGAGAGCATTCCGCCGATAAGGGTGGAATACCCCGCTTGAAGCAGAGTTGCGCCAAGACCCGCGCCGAAAAAGAGGTTTAGCAGATGTATTGCGCCAAACGCGAGCGAGGTGGCAAGGGTTGCGAGAAATATCTCCCGCGAGCTTCCCCGCCTATTTTCGAGGATCGAGGTATAAAGCACGCCCCTGAACGTAAATTCCTCAAAAAAGCCTATCATCAGCGATTCAAGGGCGAGGAGCGCGACGTGTGACGCGGGGGCGTTAACTGCGGCGTTGCCGCTGATAAGTCCTATAATGGGCAGATTATTCACCGCCACCGCCATCGCCGCAAGAGCGACGAGGAGCGAGGCGCGGTTTTTGTTAAAGCCGAACACGCGGTATCCGAAAAACGCGGTAACGAGCATAAACGCTACGCCTCCGAGGGCGCGCGTAACGCTTACCGAAATGAGCTTGTTGAGCGTTTCGTTTGCCGAATAGGTGGGCGAGGAAAGCTCAAGCACCGCCATCGCGCCGATGAAAACGGCAATGAGACTGCCAAAGATCAGGCGTTTAGTCCTCATAATAGCTTACGCCCTTCTTTTTGTAATAGATGTAAACGCTAACGCCGAGCGCCGCGCCGCCCACGATGAGAAGCACGGAAACGAGCTGCGAGGGAGACCAGAAGCTGACTATGGTGCTTCCTCTGTCATCAGCCCTGAAATACTCGGCAAAATAGCGCCAGATACCGTAGCAGACCATATACGCGGCAAGCCCGTTGATGCGTTTTTTGGAGGTGCGGTAAAACATAAGCGCCGCAAGAGCGAACAGAAACAACGCCTCAAAAAGCTGAACGGGAACGTATTTTACACCCGCGCTGACGTGGTAAATTCCGTACCACGCGTCAGTTTCAGCGCCGTGACAGCACCCCGCCATAAGACAACCAAGTCTGCCAAGCCCGTGCGCTACGGGTATAGCAACCGAGGCTATGTCCGCGATAGCGAGGAATTTTCTGACGTGGAGCTTGTCGGGGAAAACAAACGCGCCGCCGATGAAATACACGGCGATGAACGAGAGCGCGCCTCCGACGAGTCCGCCAAGGAAGGTAGCGCCCGTTGATGCGTTAAGGGCAAAGCCGTCGCCGTCAAGCGCGTTATAAAGCGCCTGCGTAAGTACGGCGCTCGCATATCCCGCAACTACGGCAAAAATGCCGTCGAAAAGCACGAAATTGTGAAATTTCGCGGAAAAATTCAATTTTTTTGAAAAATGCGCAAAGCAAAGCATTGCGGCAATTATGCCCACGCCAAGAAAAATATCGTAAAGTCCAAGCCCGAATATTATTTCGTATGGGTACATTTTTTCTCCTTTTTAAGCTATCATCATAATAGCCGTAAGCACGGCAAGAAATGCGAAATTAAACAGCGAAAATACGCCTATATAATACAGAGTCTTACCCGGATTATGCTTGACGTACTCCCTGAACGTGATAAGGCTCGCGAGCGAGGCGATGAGCGTTCCGACACCACCTATGTTGACACCGACGAGCAGGTCTGCGTAATTCTCCGTAAACTGCGACAGAAGTATCGAGGTCGGAACGTTACTGATAAACTGGCAGGAAATAACGCTGAAAAGCAAAGTACTTTTTTCAAGAAGCATTGAAAAAAGCTCCCTGATAACGCCTATCCTTGCCATATTCCCCGCAAAAACGAAGAAGAAAACGAAAGTGAAAAGCAAGGGATAATCGACCTCGGTAAGCGCGTCGCGGTCGGCAAATATCAGCACCGCGGGTATGACGATAAGCCCTATCCAATATGGTATCACGCGGAAAACTATAACTATCGAAAGCGCAAAAAGCACGAGATAGAGCGCAGTTCGCGGCACGCTGAGGCGTATTTTCTCGTCCGAGACGGAAAGCGGCTCGGGCTTTACGAAAATAAAACAGCACAGAGTAATAAGCGCGATGGAAACGGCGAAGGGCAAAAGCATTATCGACATAAATTCGCCCGTGGGGATGTTGAATTTAGTGTAAAGATAAAGGTTTTGCGGGTTTCCGAACGGCGTGAGCATTCCGCCGAGATTTGCCGCGATATTCTGCATAATGAAGGTGAACGCCATATATTTCTGCTTTCCCGCCTCGGAAAGAACGATATATCCGAGCGGCAAAAAGGTAAGCAGCGCCATATCGTTTGCGATAAGCATCGAGCCGATAAAGGTTATATACACGAGCGCAAGAACGCTCATACGCGCGTTTTTGAAAAGCTCGACCACCTTATGTGCGAGAACGTAAAAGAACCTGATATTTTTCAGGGCGCATACCACGGCAAGCACGCAAAAAAGGCAGGTGAGCGTTTTAAGGTCGAAATAATCAAGGTACTGCGCGCCGGGCGGCACGATAAAGGACGTTACTATCGCGGCAAGGAGTGCTATGCACATCACCGCATCCTTCTTTATGAAGGCTGCCGCGGCGGTGACGTGCCTATGCTGTGATTCTATTGATGAAGTCATTTTATTCCTCGGTCAAGATTCATTGCTTTAGTCAGCGTCGGCAAGGGCGTTGAATTTTTTGATAAGCGCTATCTCGCGCGGATCGTACGGGCGCAGATTGGGACGGAAAAGATCGTGCTGCCACTTGGTGAAATCGTAGCGGTCGCCTCCGCCGCGGTCACATTCCTCCCAAAGCGACGGCCACGGCTCGTGCGTCTGCGTTTTACCCACCACGAATCCCCAGCAATAGTTTGCCACGTTCGTTATGTAAAGAAGCGGATATATCTCGGCAAAATTATTGTGGTTGATGCGGTGAAGCCACTCGGTGAGAAGGAGCGGTCTGCCGTAGCGTTCAAGGTACTTTATCGTTACGACGAGCTTTTCGTACGCCTGATAGCTATGGAAGCTGATAACGTCGGAAAGCTCGATAGCAAGCTTTTCCTCCTCGCTTGCAATACCGTGCTTGACGCCGCGCCACATATCGGCGCAAAGCGGCTGAATGGGGTCCTCGGCGCGAACGAGCGCAAAAAGCTCGCGCAGGATATCGCAGGAGCGCGCGCCGATGGTAATACCGGGCTCGTTGTAGATGTTCCAGCAAATTATGCGCTCGTCGCGAGCGTAGCGGCGCACGGTCTCGCTTATCATAGTGAAGAATTTTTCGCGCAGTTCGGGGTATTCAAGGTAGTGGCGGGGCGCTTTTGCCGCCTCCTCCTCGGACAGCGGAATCCTGCCCTGATGCTCGCCGAGGGCGTACGCCTGCTCGCCCATTTTCTTGGGGACGAAAACGTCGCCGCGCGGCAAGTCCTCCTCGTGCGTAAGCACCACCATGACCCTTTGTCCGTGCTTTGCACAAAGCTCTATATATTTTTCAAATATCTCAAAATACGAGTCGGGCTCGGCGTAGTAAACGTCGAAATTCGCCCATATACGCACGGTGTTAAAGCCTATCTCACGGCAGAGCGCAAGCTCGCGGTCGGCGGTGGCGAGCTTTGCCTCCGCTCCGTATTTCTGGAACATATCAAGGCGGTTTACGCAGTCGCTTCCGATGAAGTTACAGCCGCGAAGCCAGCCCTGCGCCGCATACCATTCATTCGCCCTCTCGCGTGTCCATTGTTCTTTCATATTTTTCCCTTTCAAGCCTTAACCGAAAACCTCGGCGGCGGCAACGGTTTTTAATATATCAAGGTCTATCTTATCCCGACCGTATGCATCAAAAAATCTGTCGCGGTATTTATCGGTCTTTAAATTGAACTCAAGCGTCCACGCGCCCCAGAAGATATCGACGTGGCGGTCGCCAACGCCGCCGTTTCCGACGTCGATAAAGCCCGCAAAACGCCAATTATCAAGCATTATGTTCGGCAGGCAATAATCGCCGTGAAGGAGAGTGTCGCACCCAAGCGCCCCCTTTCCCGCTTGCAAAGCGGCATACGCCTCATCCGCCGAGCGGTAACCAAAGCTGTCGGGAAAATGCGAGGAATCATAATTTCCGCTGCGGTAATTATCCTCGGCGAGGGCTATGTACTCGGCTGTTCTGTTGCGCACGGGGCAATCGGAAGCATCGATCGAGTGCAAAAGGCGCAAAGCCTCGGCCATCGTGTCGCAAAGGCGCAAAGGCTCGGCAAGATATGCTCCATACGTGCAATCCTCGCCCGCGACGCGCTCGGTGAGAAGCCAATCCTCCGCCGCCGTAGTATAATCAAGCACGCGCGCGCCAAGTCCCTTTGATGCGAAATACGCGCTCATTTGCGCCTCGCGTGCAAGGCTTTTTGCACGGCACTTTTTAAGATAATAGCCGCCGTCCTTGTCGATAAAGTAGACGCGCGCCTCGGGCGAGCAGGAGCTGTCGTAGACCGCGCCTCCCTCTATTATTTTGCGTATCGCGGCGGGAACACCGCACGGAACGCTGTCCAAAAGCACTCTTTTCATAAATTCACCGTTTACCAAATGAATGGCAGTAGTCTGTATTTTACTTTTTTCGTATATTCCGTATAGCCCTCAAGTCCGCCCGAAAGCACCTTTTCCTCGTTGAGTATGCGAATAACGGTTACGGGAACGTAAAGCGAAAACGGGATAAGTCCCCAAAACGAGCCGAGTATCAAAGGAAGCGGCAAAAACATAAACAGCGTCGCAAGGTACATCGGGTGGCGGACGATGCCGTAAAGCCCCGTGCTTATGACCCTTTGCCCCTCTTGTACCTCGACGGTGCGCGAGAGGTAGGCATTTTCGCGCATTACCTCGGCGTACGCCGCGTATCCGAGCAAAAACAGCACGGACGCGGTGACGGTAAGCCACGCGGGCACGCGCGACCACGAAAAGCGAAAATCAAGCGCGGAAAGGATAAATCCTACGGGGAACATCAAGCCCGACAGCGCGATAACGCCGCGCTGTGCCTTTTCCTTTTCTTTATTATTAAGTCTTTTTCTCAAAAGTTCGGGCGATTTGATGAAAAGCACTATCCCCATAACACACATCGGGATAAACAAAAGCGCAAGAAAGAGCCACGCGCCGCCGTAAGCGAGCGTTCCGGCGGGCAAGAACAAAAGCACGCCCACAAGGACAAGTCCGAGAATAAATTTCACAAGTGCGTCAAATAACAGCTTCATCGAGCGCTCCTTTCACGTTTTATATACATATTATAATAGTTGCGCGCGTTTTTTTCAATATACTTTCTTAAATTTAGCGAAAAGCGATGAAAAATTCACATTTTTATGATATAATCAATTCGATAAAGCTTGAATTTGGAAAAAGGAGTGTGATTGTATGAAAAAGTTTATGGCATTAGTTTTAGCAATTGTTTGTGCTTTGGGAATGGTTGGCTGTCAATTGAACAAACCTGATTTTGAGGACTTTCTGGAATATGAAGATTATTTTGTTCAAGTAAAAAACTTCCTCGTTGACTACAATATTGCTCGTAATGACAATTCTCGGTTGATTGTCAATATAGGCAGTCAGTTTTTATCAATAAACGGAACAGATATTTCGGGCAGTTCTATCGAAGATTCTGTGAAAGCTATCCGCGATAAAGGATTTACATACATTGAAATGGAAAATGACTACGTTGTCTTTTGGGAAGACGAAACGGGTTACTACGGTGTATTGTGGTCTTTAAATCCGAAAAAGGCGATTAGCCAAAAGGAGGAAGATGCTCGTCCTTATATGAATATGAAATCAAAAAAGCTTTCAAGCGAATGGTACGAGATCGGAGCGTTGGATTCCATTTGATTTCGCAAGTTGACAAATCCCAATTTACTCGAACAGTTAAAAAGCAGAGGCGGTCGCCTCTGCTTTTGACGTTTTTATGTTTGATATCTGCAATTTTTCAGATACTTTATGCTACCGCATGCTCAAACGTAAATAATGACTTTAATTGATTTTTTCTTGTGCAGATACAATTTTAGCGGCAAGCCCGATCTTGCGCTTAATGCCTTTTTCGGACACGCTTCAATGCACCTAAGACACCTTATGCACCTGCCGTTTGTTTTACCCGATTTTATCGCCCCCAAGGGACAGATCTCCGAGCAAAGCCCACAGGCGATGCATTTTTCGCTTTTCCGTATTTTTAGCCCCAGCCGCCCTCTCAGCCTCGGAAGAATATCAGCCAAGGGATTTTTATATAGCTTGGGAAGTCTTATTGGAGAAGGGCTTTGTATCTTCTCAACGAGGGGCTTCAATTTATCGAAATCGCAAAAAGCCCCGTCGTTATCTATATAGGCGTGCTTCGTGGGGATATACGCGCCCGCAACAACGTTTTTTTGATAGCCTTTTTGTATCTCATACAGCACGTTCCCGCAGCACATTTTTCCGTAGGTGGCAACGACCGTCAGATTGCCAACGGATACGCTCTTCAAAAAATCCTTTACGGCATCGGGAATATTTTGGCAGTGGACGGGAAACACGAGAACGAGATTTTGATAATCCCTATGTGCCGCCTCAATGCTTAAAAGAGGATAGTCCAAGCACTCGGCAAGGTATGCCGCGACCGCCCTGCTCTGCCCCGTATTTGAATAAAAAACGGTTGCGTTCATTGTTCCAAGTACTCCCGCATTATCGCGCATTCGGGTATTTCCTCAAGCGAAAAGCCGAGCGAGCCCTTAAGCTCCGACAGCGCTTCCTCGCGGGAGAGATTGTTACTTCGCCCCGCTATCGCGATCTCAAGCGCGCTGAACGGTATCATCGTGCTTTTCATCTCGTAAAATCTTACGAATTGCGAATGCTCCTTGCATTTTTCGATTTTACAGCTCGTATGTAATCCCTTATCGGCTTCCTCGGGAGCGACCCAGCCGCATTCACGAATGATGATATCCTTTATCTTTCTCCACTCGTAAGCACCGCCGCTTATTTCATCAAGATCCACCTGCACGAACGCGGGAATATTGCCCGTGCGCGAGGACGCGCGGATCGTTCTTTTTAACGGAGTCAGAATATTGGGTGCTTCCCTTATGGCTTCACAGACGTTTTGCACGAGGGGATTTCTGTATCCCGCTAAATTTTTCAATCTGCTGTCGCCGTATGCAAGCTGCTTCATCGTGGCGAGGGTGTGGAATTGACCCTTTTTCAGCGGTGGGCGAAGCGTTAGCACCCTGCCGACGTTCAAAAGGAAATTAAGCACCTTGTTTTGCGCAAACGTATAAGCAAATTTGGGCGCCATGTGATTGAAATACAAGCCAAGCATCTGTGCGGGCTCGTTTCCCGCAACGAAATACGGGACCTTGTTTGCAACAAGCTCCGAGTAAAACAAAACGTACGCGAGGGAAGGACAGGCGCAGGTGTTTCCGTTTAAGGAATAGAGCTTTTTATATATCCTTTTCAAATCGTCGTTTGAAACTCTGCGGCTGATAAACTCCACCGAATCAAGCGCCGCCTTGGCGTTTTCCACGCTCCTTCTCGCGCAGTCGGACATATAGGGGATCTCCCAAGTGAGCGCCAGAACGCGGAGCTTTAATTTTTTTGAGAGATAGTACAGTAAATACGTGGAATCCTTGCCGCCCGTGTAAAACACGGCAACGTCAAAGCGCGATCTTTTTGACCTTGGGAATGTATTTACTATCGGAACGATGCTTTTCAGCTCTTTCGTCTTGTCCGCGGATTGGCAAATGGGGCATTTCCCCTCTGCGTCGAACTCTATACCCGGGATCATAAAATCGTTTGCAACGCAGGTCTTGCAAAATCTTGCCTCGTCAAAACCCTTGGGAATCGCTATTTTATCCTCACTTTTAACGATCTGCACGCCTATGAGATTTTTTAGTGCATAGGCTTCCTTCGGCGTCAGCTCGCACGGCAGCCTTTCGACGATCGCTCTTTGCTTTTTGGTAAGCCGAACGGTATTTTTAAACGTGTCGGGCTGATTTCGCAAGCCGTAATATCTCAAAATACTGCCTTCAAGCTTCCATCTGCTTTGGATATCGTACATAGCAGTTCCTTTCTTCGACAGTTATACTAAACTGCGTAAAATGGGGTTTCGATTAGTCGAAGGGATCTATTTCCCCTTTTCAAAGTAGCCTTTACCCCCCAAACGTATCGTACCACAAGGTGAATATCGCGCCGCAGGCATATCGCACGCGAGCGAAGTAAAGCGTATATCGCAAATCCCGCTCGGGATTTATATCGCTTTAGTTTGTCTGACAATTCAGACAAACTAAGCTTTCAACGTGGGTCAAGAGTACAAAAGGTATATTTTTACTCGTAAATCGCTTCAAAAAGCATTGAAATGCTATCGTAGTCAATGCCACATTTGCGTGTCCAACGATTTACGGGGTACGCAGCATATCCTTTGTCACTCAGCGGCAAGAGCATATCTTTTTCGCAGATGTGTCCGGCGGTAACTCCAAATGAGTCGCTTGAATGTAAAATGTTGAGATACCCTAACATATCAATAAAGGCTTCGATCTGCTCCATTGTCATCGTCAAAAGTCCTGATCGCTTCAATTCTCGGCGCAGTTTTCCCGACGTTGTGTCTTGGGGTGAGTTTTCTATAACTTCGATAATTTTTTTGAAATGCTCGTAATCCGCAAAGGAATGCGTGGGATGTGGAAGCGTTTTGTATTCTTCTAAAAATATGATTGCCGTGTTCAAATCGAATTGGAATGGAATCAATGCTTTAAAATAGAAATGCTCCATATCAACGTTGATGTGCCAAAACTGCATCTTCGGCTCTGCACTGACGGTGTGCTGATAACCGCATATTTCGCAACGATCTTCGTTGTACCTGTCCTCAAATTCACCGCCTTTGCCGACTACCGCTCCGACGTATTTTTTCTCAAATTCGTGGGCGGGCAAATTTTTAATGTAGTAATAACAAGCAAGTGCCGTTCGGTATTCGGGGGCATTGTGCGCGACACCGTAGAGAAAATCACGTGCCAGATCTTTAGGCGAAAGTGCCGAAATCAAATTTTTCGCATAGCGTATTGCCTCATCGTGTGGATAAATAGCTTCACATAGCTTCATCGTACCTTCGCTGACGGCAGGCAAATATTCGAAAACAGGCGTAGTCCAAAACTCACGAAAATCCTTTCGGGCGAAACGCTTTAAGAGTTTAAGTGCAGTGGCTTTGTTGCAAGGCGAAGTAGGAGTGGCTTGATACGCCTTGATCTCCTCAATATAAGCCGCATTGATTTCGTTGGATTGCGAGCTGTTTGTTTGCCAAGCTGCAAGCGGCAGGGCAAAATTTTCTTCACCAATAGCATTTTCAATGGTTTCAGATATTGATTCTACAATGTTCTTTTCTTCTTTCAAAGCACTACTCCTTTCTTCGATATGTTATACTAAAGTGCTGTAAAACGAACTATATCCTTATGCGTTTTCCTTTGCGGTGGTGATGGAGGAGATGAGCTTTCTGCGTATCACGCCACATTTGTTTGATAACAGTTTATACGTATTTTCCTCTATTGAGCCAACCTTAAAAAGGATTTCAAGCCAATAGTCCGTTTCGTAACACTCCTTAAGGGCAATTTCAAGCTTACTTACAAAATCCGCGGTGCTTTGCGCATACCTTGCTTCATAGCTATTCGCGCCGATTGATGAACAGGCACGAAGGAGTTGATTGACAAATACGGCTCTGCCTTTGATATTGTCACAAACGGTTGTAATTTCTATGGTAAGTTCAACCGCAAGTTCTTTTATTGTTTTGTTCATCTTCGTCCCCTTCATTAAAGTCATTTCGCCTGCGGGCGAAAGTGATATGCGCCTTCGGCGCGCGATATAGTTTTGCAATGCAAAACAGCGATATTATCCTGCGGTGCAGGATAGCGATATGTTCGCCTCACGGCGAACGTTCTTGAAAGTACGCGAATATAAATCCCCGCGACCTTGCGCACGCAGTGCGCTCACGTGCCGAAGGCACATATCGCGCCGCAGGCATATCGCACGCGAGCAAAGTAAAGCGTATATCGCAAATCCCGCTCGGGATTTATATCGCTTTAGTTTGTCTGACGCGTCAGACAAACTAAACTTTCAACGTGGGTCATAAGGTCAAAAGGTATATTTTTGTGTCAAAAACGGGGGGGTGTAAAGCCAAAAGGTATATTTTACACATCAAAAATTACTAAGTGATCTTCTTCGCCGGGAGGCAAAAATCTCCATTCTTCGCATTTTCGTACAGATGGTGTAAACGTCTCAAAATAAACTCCGTTTGTAAAATCAATACGCAAATCTCCCAAAGGACTTATATCAAAGCTTTTAACGGTTGCATTTTCAAAATGCTTTTCAAAGTCGTGCATGGCAACATCAAAAATGCTCGATGTTGCGGTAATTTCTTTTTGAGTGCTTTGCTCCTCATAATCGTAGTACCCATTGTTTAATGATTCATCGTGAGGCAAGAAAATATCTCTGGATGCGAGTAATATATCTTTTCCTTTTACGAAACGCCAAGACGTTTGAATATGAAAACTATACTCGGGAATAACATCTCCTTCGTCATCCTGTACATCGTTCCCCAAATTGAAGCAAAGCATATCAAGACATCTAAAAATACTGTTAAATTTTGATCCAATAATTCGTTTCATTTTTATTCCTTTCGATATGTTATACCGCTTTTGTACAAAACACTAAGCCAATTTTCTTTTGGTCCACCTATGGTGGAGTGATATAGACGGCAGTGCCGTCGTGATATAGCGCAACTTCGTCGCGCGCGATATGCTCGGCAAAGCCGAGCGCGATATATTTGCTTTGCAAATGCGATATTGTTTCGCTTACGCAAAACAGCGATATGTTCGCCTCACGGCGAACGTTCTTGAAAGTACGCGAATATAAATCCCCGCGACCTTGCGCACGCAGTGCGCTCACGTGCCGAAGGCACATATCGCGCCGCAGGCATATCGCACGCGAGCGAAGTAAAGCGTATATCGCAAATCCCGCTCGGGATTTATATCGCTTTAGTTTGTCTGACGCGTCAGACAAACTAAACTTTCGACGTGTCCCGTTCTCGGAAACAGATCAACGGGAAGGACGGTGCCGATGCTCCAGCCGAGTTGGTGAAGATGCGCGAGGTCGCGTGCGAGCGTTGCGGGGTTGCAGGAGATATACACTATCTTCCCCACGCCCGCGCTGTCGAGCGTATCAAGCAGCTCGGCGGCGCAGCCCTTGCGCGGCGGGTCAAGCACGACCACGTCGGGAAGCTCACCCGCAACGCCGAGAAGCTCGGACGCGCCAAGCGCCGAGTCGGCGCACAAAAAGCGCGCGTTCTCAATGCCCGCGCGTGCGGCGTTAGCCACGGCGCACTCAACCGCCTCGGGCACTATCTCAACGCCCGTAAGGCGACCGACGCGACCCGCCATAGAAAGTCCTACGCTTCCGATACCGCAGTAAAGGTCAAGCAGATGCTCGTCACCGCGAAGCCCCGCCATATCGGCGGCGGTGCGGCAAAGAAGCTCGGCGGCATCGTGATTTACCTGATAAAACGCCGCGGGTGCAACGTCAAGCTCAACACCGCAGAAAACGTCCCTTATCGACGCCTTACCCGCCACGGTGATATATTCATTGCCGAGTATTACGTTGGAGTTTTTCGTGTTTACGTTAAGTACCACGCCCACGATGCGCGAAAACGTGCGCATCAGCGCCTTGGCAAGCTCGTCGGCGTGCGGCAAGCTCCTGCCCGCTATGACGATGCAAACGAGTATTTCGCCATTCTCTCCCGCGCCCGTGCGCAGATAGAGGTGGCGCAAAAGCCCCTTGCCGCGTTCCTCGTCATAAACGGAAATGCCCTTTTTATATGCGAAATCGCAAACGAATTTCGCTATCTTACCAAATATCTCAGGCTGTAGTGGGCAGGACTCGTCGCCCGTGACGCGATGCGTTCCCGAGGCGTAAAAGCCCGCGCGAATGCCGCCCTCGTACGCCGCAAAGCGATACTGCGCCTTATTGCGATAGCCCCAGACCTCGCCCGTGTGTGCGGTTTCGAGCACCTCGACGTGCGAAAGTCCCGCCTTATCCATCTCGGAGCGCACGTTCTGTCTTTTCAGCTCAAGCTCGTGAGAATATTTTATAAATCTGTACGCACAGCCGCCACAGCTTGCGGGGGCGGTGCATTTGTCGCAGGTCTCTCGCAGGGGCGAGGGGGTGACGACCTTCATAAGCCTTCCGACGAGATAACCCTTGGTTATCTTGATTATCTTCACCTCTGCCCTCTCGCCGCTGACTGCGCCGTGGGTGAACACGACCTTGCCGTCCTCCGTCCTGCCTACTCCGTAGCCAAGATTGCTGACGGCGGTAACGTCGATTGTAACGACGTCGTTTTTCTTTATATCAGACATAGTATTCCTCGCCATTGTCAAGGCACAGGCAGGCAAGTCTGCCGCCGCGTGCCGCGCCGCAGTCAATGGCTATAAAGCCCTCGCCGCGATATATATCGCCGTTGCACGAAAAATTCTCGGTGGTTGGCGCGTGACCAACTATCATAGTAGCTTCGCCAACTGCGCACACGTCGGCATCCTCGGCGCAGAAATCGTCCCAATCGTAATCCTCAAGGTCCTTGTCAGCCTCATAGCCCTTTATTCCCGAATGGACGAGAACGTAGTCCTTGCCGCCGACGTGCAGAGTTTCGTAGGGTGCCATATCCGCAAGATAATCGATAACGCCCTCGCGCATATCCTCGTCAAGCTCGCGGAAGCCGTCAAGCGTGCGCTGACCGCCCATTGCAACCCATTTTTGCATTTTTGCGATAAAATCCGCGTCGGGTGCTTTTCCGTCCTTGAGCATTTCAGAAAAGCCCTCAAGCATTTCGGCGGCGAGCTTATCGTGCTCGCCCGCGACGGGCCAGACGTTCTCGCGCATGCTGAGGTCGCACACAAGCTCGATGGGCTCGTCACCTATGTCGACGATGTCGCCGAGAACGAACATAACGTCGTTCTTGGAAAAATTTATTTCCTTCAAAAGTGCGGTAAAATCGGCGTAGCAGCCGTGAATATTTGAAACAACGTAGGTCATTTTATCTCCTCCAAATTATATAGCGGTAAAGGGTGAATAATCAAGTATTTCCACCGTAACGCCCGCATCGGCGGTGCGAACGATGTCGGCAAGCCTTTGGCAAACGGGATTTTCGGTGTGGTAGTGCCCCGCCTCGATAAGCGCGATGCCCTGCCCCTCGGCGTAGCCCCAAGCGTGATGCTTAAACTCGCCTCCGATCAAAACGTCCGCGCCGAGCGCGGCGGCGGGAGCGATAAAATCCGTAGTTGCGCCGCCCGCAACCGCAACGCGGCGAACCTTTTTGTCGGGGCAATTTGAATATTTTACGCTCTTCGTTTTAAGCACTTGCGAGGTGCGCTCGGCAAGCTCAAAAAGGCTCGTTTCCTCGGCAAGAGTGCCTATCCTGCCGAGGTCGGTGACCTCCTCGTCACCAAACGGCACGGCATCTTGAACGCCCAAAAGCTCGCCGAGTATATCGTTTACTCCGCCCTCGGCTGTATCAAGGCGCAGATGGAACGAAAACGCGGCAACGCCCGCGCTGTTAAGCTCGCCGAGCCATTTTGCGGGCGGCGTTCCCTCCACCGCCTCGCCGTATATAAGCGGATGGTGGGTGAGCAGTACGTCAAAGCCGCCGCTTATCGCCCGTTCCACCGCGGCGCGGTAGGGGTCAAGCGCGACGAGCACGCGCCCCACCTTGCGGTCGGGGTGCGGCATAGCCTGCGCCCCGTCGGTGTCTATCTCCTCGGAATAGCGGGGCGGAAGGATTTTTTCTATATATTCGTAAAGCTGTTTTACAGTCATTTTTTCTCCTTTACGGCGGCAAGGATATCAGCCGCCAGCTTTCTTTCGGGCGTAGCGTCGCGATTTGCACTTTCAAGCCCGCGCGCACGGGTCAGAAGCACCTCGGCAGCGAAGGCGGCGTGCTTTCGCAGTTTCTCTCCCCCGCGTGCGATATTGTGCCGTCCGAGTATCAGCTCGACCACGCTGTACTCCTCGCGCACCCCCTTATATTCGGCGGCAATTATTTGGTATATCCTGCCGTCGCCAAGCTTTTCGTCCTCGGCAAGAGCCTCGTCGATTATTGAAAATCCGCCCTCGGCAAGACCGCGGCGAAGCTCGGCGGCGCGTGTCATGGGCTGCATTATGAGCCGCACTCCGTCACGCCTTGCAAGTGATGACGCATCCACGATGCGCCATATAAGCTCACCGCCCATTCCGAGAACGTACACGTCCTCGGGCGAGTATTCTTCAAGCCCCGAAAGTCCGTCGGTGCGCACGGCGGCAATCTTGTCGCCAAGCCCCGCGCCCGATATATTTATCCTCGCGCGAGTTATCGGTCCTTCGTTTATATCCGAGGCAACGCCGCGCGGCGCAATTCCCTCTCCCACAAGGTATATGGGAAGGCTTGCGTGGTCCGTGCCGACGTCGGCAAAGGCTTTGCCGCGGCGCGCAAACGACGCGGCGGCGGCAAGGCGCGAGTCAAGCTGTATTTTTTTCATGATATTTTCCCGTAATTTGTTTTTGGGGTGCTGCTACGCAACACCCCATAATATTTAATTATGCTTTTGCGGCAAAGTAATCGTTGATAGCCTTTACAAGCTCGTCAGCGTTGGTGCCGTGAACGGCGCAAGCCTGCTCGATGGTCTCACCGCGTGCGGCGGGACAGCCGAGGCAGTGCATTCCGATAGCA
The DNA here is from genome assembly GCA_045544735.1 of Eubacteriales bacterium. Lineage (GTDB taxonomy): Bacteria > Bacillota > Clostridia > Oscillospirales > CAG-272 > CAG-390. The sequence continues at coordinate 23,662 of JAZPZM010000139.1, read as the reverse complement.
AAAAAGAACTGCGCGGTATCGACGTCAAAATCAAGAACGTCGCCGATAATGCTTTCCTTAGTAACCTTCATAATTAAATCCTCCTTTTGATTTAGCTTATATAATAATTATACCCATATCCCCCGTATTTGTCAAGGAAAAGCGTAAAGTTAGATTTATTTTATAAAATTTGTATTTTTCTCTTGCCAAAGCATTGAATAATATGTTATACTATAATGTAAAATAATTTCGTATTGCCCTTTGGGGCGGGAGGTTCTTTTGATAGTTGCACTTGAAGAAGCAAAATATAAATTAACGAATATGCGCCCCGTGCTTAAGGAGCTTGGGGATGCGCTCCGCGTAAGCGAGCTTGCCGCCACCGCAGAGGTGCTTGAAAAGCAAACGCTTGAGCCTGATTTCTGGTCGGATCAGGAAAATTCCACGAAGGTGCTTCAGACCATAAAGCAAGCCAAGGACACCGTAGCGGACTACAACGCGCTCGTCGATCGTCTTGAGGACGCTATCGCGCTTGCCGAGCTTGCCATCGAGGAAAACGACGAAAGCTGTGTTCCCGAAGTCGAGGCTGAACTTGAGGAAATAATAGCCGCCGAGGAGAAAAAGAGAATTTCCATTCTTCTGTCGGGCGAGTACGACCGCAACAACGCGATCATCTCCTTCCACCCGGGTGCGGGCGGCACGGAGGCGCAGGATTGGGCGCTTATGCTCTACCGCATGATCACGCGCTGGGCGGAAAAGAACGGCTTTAAGGTCAAGCTTACGGATTGGCTTGACGGCGAGGAAGCGGGCATCAAGAGCGCGACCATAATGGTCGAGGGCGTAAACGCTTACGGATATCTCAAGAGTGAAAACGGCGTTCACCGCCTCGTCCGCGTTTCTCCCTACGATTCCGCAGGTCGCCGCCACACCTCCTTTGCCTCCATCGAGGTAATGCCCGAATTTGACAAGCTTGACGAGATAGTTATCCGCGACGAGGACTACGACTTTATCGCATTCCACTCCAGCGGTGCGGGCGGTCAGAACGTCAACAAGGTTTCATCCGCAGTTCGCCTTATCCACAAGGCAACGGGAATCGTCGTTACCTGCCAGACGGAGCGTTCACAGCTTCAAAACAAGGAGACCGCGATGAAGATGCTCAAATCCAAGCTTATGGAGATAAAGATACGCGAGCGTCTTGACACCATCGAGGAAATTCAGGGTAACAAAACCAATATCGAGTGGGGTGCGCAGATACGCTCGTACGTATTTATGCCATACACTCTCGTAAAGGACAACAGAACGTCGTTTGAAACGGGCAATATAGCCGCCGTTATGAACGGAGAGATTGACGGCTTTATCAATGCTTATCTCAAGCACATTTCAAAGCAGTAAGATACACGGCGAAAGGAAAAGTTATGAAAAATAATGAAAAAAGCTTTGGCAAGATATTTCTTGCCGTAACCGCTTGCGCGGCGTTTATCGGCGCTATCGCCGCCGCTTGCAAGGTCATTTTCGGAAGAGAGTCGCGCGATGATGATAAAAGATCCGACGACGGAACCAATCTTCTGGTAGCCATCTGCGTTTTGCTGGTCGGCATCGGCACGCTTGTCGGCGGAGTACTGTTTGCGCTTCGTTCCATCCGCAGAGTCAGAGGCGGATACATTATCGACCTCTTTGACCGCGAGGACTACGACGTTGTTTCGCCCGAGGAGGAGGATAACTTCGAGGAGCTTATTCGCAGCGAGCTTCGCCCCAGCGGTGACGACGATTGCGCCGCACCCAAGCTTCGCGACGATATCGTTCCCGTTGACGAGGACGCAACCGAGGACAATTACAACTGATATTAATATTGAATAGCAAAAGCGGCGGAAATTTCCGCCGCTTTTGTTTTGAAAAGCCCACTCCCGAAGGAGTGGGCTTTAATTAGCGATTTACGCCAAAATAACTTACTGAATTACGCTTCCTGAATTACGCTTCCGCCGGTAACAGTTACCTTGTCAAAGGATGCAGCCGCATCGGAATCGTTCCAAACTGCATTGGTGGTATCAGCAGCTACGCCGGAAATATCAATGTTGTCAAGAGTAATGTCAGCGCCTGCGAGAGACTTAACCATAATAGCAGCCTTCTTTACGGTGTTGAAGGTTGCATTGGATACATTAAGAGTAACCTTGGTAGCTGCATCAACATACTGCTCGTCGATCTTGATGCCGCGGCCGGTAGAGTTGACGGTCAGACCATCAATGGTCACGTTCTGACCTTCGGCAGTGATCCAAAGAGCGTACTTGTCGCCACTCTGCTCGTTAATCGTAACGTTATTCATAGTGGTGGACTTGCCTGCATTGTCAATGGCAACAGCCTTATCAAAAACAACGTCCTCTATTACATAGTTGCAGTTGCAAAGTCTTACGTCGTAAGCGTTCCAAGTTCCTGCGGAGTTTCCGGTGCTGGTCATAGAACCGTTCTTGATAGTGATAGTAGCATCAGCATTTACTGCGCCGATAGCGGACCAGTAAGTAGTAGTGATGTTAAGCTTATGACCGTTGAGATTGATGACGATCTCTTCGGTATCTGCTCCGCCGAGCTTATACTCGCCGCTGCCGGGGGTAATCTGACCGAGAGAAGTGATGGGAAGATCAACGTCTGCGGAGAGATTAACAACGATGTTCTTTTTGTTGCTTGTAAGAATAATTGCAAGATCTTCTCCGGTGGGCTGTACAGTCCACGTAGAACCGGACTTAACGGCCTCATAGCCGCCAGCTACCCAAGCAGAGGGATCGAAGCCGAAGGTACCGCCCGTGATAACGACGTTACCGGGGCCAAGGATACCTGCGGTGTAACCACTGCGAGTAGAAGCCTTACCGAAGGTACCGCCGGTTACATAAACAGTGGTGCCCTCGCCTGCATAGATGTATGCGCGCTTCTGATTGTCATTTTTGTCCCAAGAGAAGGATCCGCCGTTGATGGTGATCACAGTGCCTGCACCCTCTGCGTAGAAAATGTAACGTCCGGAGGTGCTTGCGGTATCAACATAAACGCTACCGCTGTTGAAGGTAACCTGTGCGCCGTCAGCTGCGGCAATACCGCCGCCCTTGGAATTTATCTCTACGTCGTTGTACTCGGTATTAGCACCGGCACCGATAGTTCTGTTGGAATAATCAGCAGCGCTGCCCGCATCGATCACAACATCGTTCAGAACTGCTTCACCGTAGTTATCGAAGCCTGCCTGAGAAGCAGTAATGCTTCCGCCTGTCATCTCGACAGAACCGTAGTTGACAACAGCCTTGTCAAACACATTACCGGCAAAGATCATATTCTCTTTGTCAGAAATGATGTATTGGGCGTTCTCGTCATACGTATTGTCGAAGGAGTCTTCCTCATAGGTAAACTGGGTTGCTACAAGGTTGATACCGAGCTCAATCGAGGGAGCCTCGGTTCCTGTCTTGTGGTTTGCCACGTTGTCAACAGACTCGGGCATATAAACAACTACTGCGAGGTACAGATCGTCTGCACCGGCGGTCATGCTACCGTCCTTAGCGTAGCCGCTGCTGATAACAACAGCGTCTTCTGCGTCGGCAATTGCCTGAGCTCTGCCGACCTTATCTTTAGAATAAGCGCCATTCTCGCCGTTAATGTTCTCAACAACACCCATGCGGATGTGGTCAGAAAGCTTGAAGGTCTCGTCGTAAACATTGGTGCCGGTAGTCTCAGACAAGATGTTGATACCAAGCTGATACTTGAGAGCGAGAGAGCCAACGTTAGAGAGCTTCAGGTAAACGACCTCGGTGTAGCCGGGCTCCCAAAGAGCTTCTCTGTCAAAAATTTCGGTTTTGCCGTCAACGGAAACCCAGTCGCCGTCTACCCAGTAATCAAGCTCGATATCAAGATTACCCGAAACGATGATGTTACGACCGGACGTTACGCTGTCGGTAAACCACGCGTAAGTGGTTCCAAGGAGCATAGCAAAGCAAAGAATGAGAGCCATTATGCTTGCAAGAAATGCTCTTTTGGTGGTCTTGCAATTCGTCATTGTTTTTCCTCCTTAATGATATATTTTGGTAAGACGAATATCTTAGCGCCATAGGCGTTGAGATCATTACTACGGGCGGCGCACGGAATTTCCCAAGAATACTTTTTAATTCGTCCACTTAAATCATATAAAAAGGAAATGATGAATCGCTCCGTCGCCGCCCGCCCCTTCGATTCGGGCGCCCCCGAACGAAGAAGCAAATACAACATAATTAGAGTTATGTTGTAACTGCGTCTCTGCCAGATGATAAAATCCTACAGTACGCATTCATATGATAACATACAAACAATAAAAAGTCAACCCTTTTTTTAAAGGAATTAGCAAAAAGTTTTTACATTTTTTCATTTAAGCATATCAAAAGACCTTTTCAGACAACTTTTTTAAAAAAGTATTTCCGAAAAGGTTTTTTCGTTATGCGGTTTTTATTTTTTGTCTGTTCTTTTGTTTTTTTAAATGTTTTTTACAACATAACTCTAATTACGTTGTATTCCCGAATCGGTCGGGCTTTTTTTATTGCTTTTTATATCAGCAACCGCATATTTTCCATCTTTTTCCTATGCTCTGCCCCGCTTTCGATTATATAGATACGCGTGGTATCTATACTGCTGTGTCCGAGAATGTCGGACAGCCTTGATATATCCTTATCAATGGAGTAGAACATTTTTGCAAAAAGGTGGCGAAGGTTGTGCGGGAACACCTTTTTTTCACTCACGCGCGCCGCCGTGCAAAGCGTGTGCATCTCACGCCATATATTGCTCCTGTCAAGCGGATTGCCGCTGCGGGTAATAAATATAGAACCTGATACGATGCCGCGCTTTTTAGCGTAAGCCGCAAGCCTTTTGCGCAGTTCCTTGACGATAAGCACCCTTCGCAGCTTGCCCTTGCAGTTCACGGTTGCCTCGCCGTGCGCGAGTGACTCGACCGTGATAAACCCAAGCTCGCTGACGCGTATACCCGTTGCACAAATTGTTTGAAGCAGGAGCGCCAGACGCTCGTTTTTTCTTTTCTCGGCTTCCTTCACGAGCCTGAAATATTCCTCGCGGCAAAGCTCCCTTTCCTCGGGGCAATACACCCGCCTTTGAACTCTCAACCGCTTTTGGCAAAGCTCTGCCCTGCCGCAGAATTTAAAAAACGAATTGAGCGACGCTATTGCACAATTTACGCTTTGCGGCGAATATTTTCTTGATAGCTCTTCCTTGTAGGCTCTGGCTTGCTCTGCGCTCACCTCGCCATCTCCGACAAAAGCAAGAAACCGCCCGACGTCGTTCAGATATTTTCTTACGGTCGCCGTGCTTTTTTCACTTCTGAATAAATACTCTCCGTATTCTTTTATATTTTTCAGCATGCTTCTTCCTCCTTTTTATTTATTTTACTCAATTTTCATTAGAAAATCAAAAAAACTGCGGCACGCGCAAATTTGGCGCGTGCCGCATAAATATCTTTATTAATAAGGATATTTATTTACTATGCCGTGAAGCGTTGCGGGTATCTCCGTTCCGATGATGCAAATAGCGTCGCACCATCTGTGAAAGAGCTTTTCGTAAAGAGACACGTCGTCGTCAAGTATCAGCATTGCCGCCGTGTAATTCACCGCCGCGCTGACGAAGCGGTCGCAAAGGGGAAATTCGCTGTCAAGCGATATTTCCATAACGTCGTAGGGCGGCTGGTCGGGAAGATCGTACGCTTTGCGATAGAGCTGATCAAGCCTTGACGCCTCGCTGACGAGTGCGGCAAAAATGTACGGGGCACGCGCGGTATAGTCCTCCATTATGGAATCCATATACGCTTTTTTTGCCGCCTCGCTCTTTTCGGGGAAAAGCTCAACGCCGGAGGTCTCGGTGATCTTTACGGTCGACACCTCTGCCTCCACGCCGCTTTCAGCGCTCGTATCGCTCTCGTTTGAGGACGTTGTGGTGGTGTTGCGCTCGTTCTCGCCCGTTACGCTTCCGCTCTTTTCAAGCGTATTCGTTTTGGTGCTCTCGCCCGAGGCTTCGCTGCTCTTTGTGTTAGTAACGGATTCCTCGCTTTCGCCGTGAGTCGTAATGGTTAGATCATTCGTGTCCGCGATATTCTGGGTAAGCGTGGTCTGCGTGCGCGACGAGCCTTCAAGCTCCTCCTCGTCTTTGTACGTCGTATTCGCCGTGTTGCTCACGTCCTCGTCCACGATCGTCACGAGTCTTTCCATAGTAGTCGTAACGTTCTCCGCAGACGTGGGGACCTCGCTTATATAAAGCTCGTCCGCATTGTCCGCGATTTTTTCTGTGGTTTCGGTAAGCTTCGTGGTCGACGAGTCGCTCTTTGTCTGCTCCGTCGTAACGTTGGTCAATTCGCTTGACGTAAAGGAGCGAGCCTTATTTTCGTTATCTTCCCTCGACGTGTCCGAAGTTACCGCCTTCGTACCGCTATCAGTAACACTCTCCGTTGAGCTATCCGTTGTACTTACGTTGTTGGTGGAGCTTTCGGTATTGTTCTCGCTCGTAGTTTCGTTTGCGGTAACGGTCTCGTTCTCCGTGCCGCTGACGCTTTGAGTTTTCGTCTCACTTCGCGTTTCCGTCTTGGTCTCGGTGACCTTCGTGGTCTTTGCCGCGAGACTCGCCGCCGCCGTAGTCGCTCTGACCATAGAATCGGTATCGGCGGCTATCTTGGCTCTGATGATCAGACTTACGGCTCTGTCGAATATTCGACTGACTAACATTTATTCCTCCGGAATAATTAGTTTATAGTGAGATCAAGAAGAACCATCTCGGCGGGGTAAATGACCTTTGCGCCGTAAAGATGCAGACCCTTAACGGCATCGGCAAATCTCTTTTCGGGGCGGTACGCATCAACCTCGCTGAGCTGCTCGGCAAACGCGATAGCGCGCTTGGTGCGAGCAAGGCACTTGTGTGCGCCGTCAGCTACGGAGATGTTGTTGGAGACGTAGATCTTACAGCCCGCAACGTTGCCGATACAGCCCGTTTCAAGGGTGCTGTCGCTGTTGCTGATAGCGATCTTGGACTTGAGAATGAGCGCCGCGATCGTGGGAGAGACCTCGACTACGATATCCGCGGGATCGCTTACGTTGTTCTGAAGGAGTTTGGTGCGAGCGTCGATGATGTGCTCGATAATGTTATCAACGGTAGTATCCTGCTCGGTGATAACGGAGCCTGCCTCGCCGAAAAGGGAGAACACGTATTTGTCCGCCTCGTTGGCAAGCGCGGAGGCGGCTACCTTCATAGCGCCGTCCATGAGCTTGGGGGAGGACTGAACTCTGTCGATATCGTCGATCTGGAAGTTGAACGCCTTTGCCTGATCGATAACGAGAGTCTTTGAAAAATCAGTAAGCTCCTCGGCAAGAAGCTCGAAATCCGTATTTTTGTTATAGTCGAAAACCGTAACGTCGGTAAGGCCGCAGACCTTTACTCTGTCGCCCTTACCCTTGATCTCACCCTCGAAATCGCGGTTGCAGTTTGCTACAGCTACGTACTGATTGTCAAGTGCGGTGAGGAGATTTTCGCTCCATACGGTAGAGATAAAATTAGTAATTGCCATTATTTTTTCCTTTCTTTTTTGGGCTTTGCCCTTTTTTTATTTCCAGCGGCGCATAGATTCCATAATGCGCCCGTAGTTTTCGCGCACCTCGCGGCGCGACATTCCCCTGACCTCGTCAGGAGTGAAAAGACCGTCGTCGACGGTGCTTATTTTGCCGACCGAGGTCCTCTCAGCCGACTTTCTTGCCGCCTCTGCACGCTTTGCTCTGACCTCGCGCCGACGCATTTCAAGCGCGTAAGCGGCGGCGGGCGGCACGCCCTGCCTTACTGCCTCGTTGAAGCTGTCTGGCATGGAGCTGAGCTGTGCCGACGGGTAAAGGTCCATAAGCTCGGCGTACCCCTCGGCAAGCCTCTCTGCCTCGGCACGAAGCCGCTCAACCTCGGAGCGAAGTGATTTAAGCTCCTCCATTTCGGCGCTAAAATCATTTGCTTCCGCTCCCTCATTGGGTGCGGCTTCTTGCGCTACCGCTTCCTCGACATCTTCAATTTCAAACGGGATCTCCGCGACCTCCTCGGCGGGAGCTTCGGTAACGTCAAGCTCCTCGATCATCTCGTCAAGCATTCTCATCCTTCCTTTCCCTTGCTGAAAGCAAGCCGTATCTGTCGGGCACAAGCCCATCGGGAAGGCGTTCAAGATACTCGCAAAGAGAAATATGCCCCTCGTTCAAAAGATTGTCGAGTATAGTCTGCGTTCCCGACACCGAGAAGCGCGAGGAATCCGAAACGTCGATCTTTGCATGGAGCATTGCGCCGCGAAGCAGATCCGTTCTTATTTTCTCCGCTCCGTTTTTCGTGTGCAAGAGGCTGCCGTCAAGGCAATAGCCGCAGGTCATATCCGCCCAGATGTTCGCCATCTGCTCAAGACAGATATTAAGCTCGGAGCGCACACGCTCAAGAGCCTGCATCGAGCTTTCACGAAGTGCAAGAATTGCACTTGTGTTGTTGGGGTCGACGTTTCCGAGCGCCGCCTCCGTCGCTCCCGCAAGGTCCTTGGTCATAGTGACCGCCTTTTCGATAAGCTCCAGATATCCGTCCTCAAGCGCGCCCGTGCCTACCACCTGAACCGCGTCGGAAATATTACCGCCGCCAACCGCGGCGATCGCCTCGCCTACCTGATTTGTCCATTCGGGTATCCTCGTTCGGTCGTAGATGACCTTTGAAAACGCCGTATCCGTCATATGCTTCATCACCATTGCAAACGCGCGGTTGATGTATTTCTGATTTGCAATCATTCCGCTTACAGCGGAATTACCGTGGAAACAATTTTTAGCACCGCTCCACGAAAACTTCGCAAGCGGATAAAGCTTGCACGGCGTTACGCTGCGGCGGATAACGCAGTTTTTGGTGGACTTTTCAAACACCACGAAGCCGTTTTCCTTCCAAAACTTGATAAGGTACGTAACGGGCGCATCCTCCGGCTCGTATTCGTATTCCACGGCGGCAAAATCGCCCGCCATCGAGTCCACCGCATCCTCGCGAGTGTCGGCTGTGATCTTCATTACCTCCTCACGCGATGCACCGTAAGCGAGAGCCTCGGCGCGAAGATCGGCAAGACGTGCCTTGCCCGAAATAATAACGTGCGACTGCGACTGAATATCGGGGTTATTCACGTCGGCGGGAAATACGTTTACGTTGTCTATCGCACCCGTAAATATATCTCCGCGCCACACGCCGCACCCATCTGCATCGGAATCCCAGCCGCAGTACACGATACCGTCGCCCGTAAGCGCGGCATCTGTCAAAAGACGGTACACAAGGGATTGGAGCTTATCTCGCTCCCACCTATACGCCGCGTTTTCGGTAAGCATCCTTACGCCGTCGGCTATTGCCGCCGCCTCCGACGCGGACTCGGAAAACGGCAGATTTTCGTCGGTATACGTTATCCTTATATCTCCCACGGCGGCTGTGGAAATAAGGTTGTCGGTTATGCGGCGAATAACGTTGAATACGGGTCGGGGAAGGTCGCCGCTGCCACCCCGCCATTGATCTCCGCGATAAAACCTTTCGTTTTCACGAACGGTTTCGTAAAGACCGATCTTTTGCTTATATTTACGGCCCGCCTCATACTGACGCCAAGCCTTTGATAAGCTGTTCTTGTTCATTTTTCACCTTCTGTTTTCAGATTTTTTGCGAAGGACTACTGCACAGACGAATTTTTGTCGGTTTATCCGAAAAGGTAGTCCTCCGCAGAGCTTTTTCCAAAGCGGAAGCCTCGCGCCTTTAGCAAATCGTCGGGCGGCTGGGCGCGACTCATAAGCGCATAGCGCACAGCTTCGGGAGAATGAGTAAAGCGGTGCGGCTCACCCGCCGCGTCTTCGGGGCGGTTTTTGTCGAAAAGAAGCGCAGGTATCGAGCTTATCAGCTCCTTGCAATCGCGGCTTATATGGAGGCTTACCTCTCCCCTGTCGTTCTCGGCAAGGTATTCCCTGAAAAGCCGCCAGCCCGCCACACGCCTATCGTCCGCGGGGCGCATCGGCGGCATACCGTAGGTGCTTTGCATCACCTCAAAACCGCTTTTTCCCGTATCCTGCCGTCTGTTCCAAAGGTCGGGCGAGGCTACCGCGTACTCCACGTTCTCGCCTCGGCAAAGCTCGCTTACCGCCCTTGCCGCCTCGGACAGCGTAAGCCCCGAACGGCAATACTCGCGCTTTATCCACGCGCACCCCTCTCGGTCAAATCCGCAGATATACGCCGCAAGCATGTCAAAGCCGTAGTCAAACGCCGCTATCGTTATCGGCGTCCGTGGGATAACGCTTGGCTCGCATACGTGGCGTTCCTCGTCAAATTCCGAGAAGAACTGACCTTCAAAAACGTCCCATTTGCCGTAGAGCCACGCGTCGCGAAGTCGCGGCGGTAGGCTCTCAAGCCGTGAGACGTATTCGGGGTCGGCGGCGGTCAGACTTGCGTTGTCAAAAACCGTCGCGGGAATAAAGGCGTAGTCCTCGGCGCGCTCACCCGCACGGTAGTCGCGGTCTATAAATAGCCGCTTTACCCAGCCGTGACCGATGCCGCCCGGATTGCAGGTAAGATACATCCTTCGCGGCATATCCGTAGCTCCGCGCAAGCACGCCTTGAAGATGGAAAACTGATATTCGCTAAGCTGAGTAGCCTCGTCGATAGCGATAACGTCGTATTCCTGACCTTGATAGCGCAGAGTATCGCGCTCCGAGGAGCAATAGCCCAGAAAAAGCTTACTGCCGTTTTGGAAAAGAACGCATTTGTCGCGCTCGGAATAGCTTACCGCATCGCCAAGCTCGGCAAGAATCCCGTAGAGGTGGTTTGAGCGAAGTTCGGGCAGACTTCGGCGCACAAGCAACGCCTTAAGTCCGCCGTAGCGCAAGCACATAAGCACCACCTTGCGCCTGAGCGCCCACGACTTTCCGCCGCCGCGCGCTCCGCCGTACGCCGTAAATTTTGCACGCGAGGCAAAGAATTCTCTTTGCCTTTCGGCAGGTACGCCGCCTACTCTTATTTCCACGTCCGCCATCACTCGCCGTCGGCATACGGGTCGTGTTCAAAAACGAGCCGCACGCAAGCCCCCTCCTCCTCCCTTTCGGGCGGTCGCTCGCCTACGTAACCAAGCCTTTGCTTCAAGTAGACCGACAGCACCGAGGAGGACATTTTTGAGTTTATCGCCTCGTCCTCGAGAGCCGCACATATCTCGCCGTAAAGCGCCGGACGGCTCTCCCGAAGGCTTGCTATATCGCTCATGCTTCCGCCGAAATATCGGCAAAAGCCCGCAAGATTTGGGATTTTTTCATTATCCGCGCAATAGTCGATATATGAAGCGAAAAGGTGGGACAGCTCGCCCTTTTCCACGCTTTCGGCAAGAAGATTTTTTTCTTTTTGGTTTGCCGTGTTCATCCTTTTTTCAGTCGTGCCGATCCTCTCTTTCCCGTCTGTGCAAATGAATTTTACCGCGCTTCGCGATCTCAAAGGATGCAGAGTGTCGCCCATAGTCTCAAAACATCCTAAAAAAAGCGCAAAGCTATTGAAAAAATGCAAATAATCGGATATAATTTATAAAAACGAAGGAGGTCGGATATGAAAAAGAACGCCCGTATAATACTTTCGGCACGGCGCGTTACAGCGCTTGACGATGATGCCGCAAGCGCGGCGCTTGCCCGTATCGCCCTCCTTTTCGGAGCGGATTACGCCGCGTCACTAAATAAAAAAAATCCCCGCGCGAGAAGCGACTCGCTTGCGGGGGCGTTATTGCTTGCCGATATGGCACGGACGCTCGGCGTTGGCGGCAAGGTGATCAGAAACAAATGCGAAAAACCGTATTTTGAGCAAGGCGGCGCGTATTTTTCCATCTCCCACGACGGCGGCTTTGCCGTTTGCGCTCTCTCGGTCGAGTCCGAAATTGGCGTTGACTTGACTCAGCTCCCGCGCGGGCTTGACGCTGATGCTCGCCGCAGACTTGCCGCGCGTTGCTTTACGCCCGACGAGGCGAAAAACGTAGCCGACACGGACGACGAGGAGCTTTTCGCCCGTCTGTGGGCAAGGCGCGAGGCTGTCGGAAAGCTTGAGGGCGGCGGCGTAACGCCGTTCTTTGCAAAGCCCATCCCCACCGACAAGTACACGTTTGAGGAGTTTTATCTTTTCGACGGCGGAAAATGCGGACTTATCGCGCTATGCCACGCGCAAGCGGGCGGCGTGGAGCTTCTCGCGCTTGACGAGGGCGTGCGTATAGAGCGAAAATAACGCACGGCAGTATTGACTTTTTTCGACGTTTGTTGTAAAATATAAGATAAGATATTATGCTCTTTTGGAGGAAAAATGGCAAAGGGTACTGTTACCAAAAAGGTAATCGTTTCAAATATATTAAAAGCGCTCACGGCGCTCTTTATAACCGCGCTCATCCTCTGTAGCGCCGCGCTTGCCGCGATATTCGTCGTTGCAAGAGGTCCGTCGGGAGATGCGTCGGTGCGCCTTGCGGCAACTCTTGCCGAATCAGGCTCGATATGGGGACCGATATTTTACACACACGGCGAGCTTGACGCAGCTCTCACTTACTCCGCGCCCCAGCTTGCATCGGCGAAACTTCAAACGACCGACGCGCAGTACGTCACCTCGTTTACCGAAATATCGGGCGAGGATTGGAACGGATATATAATAAAGGGAATATCTCCCAAAAATTTAAGAACCACCGCGGCATCGGGCGTTGCCTCAAACGCGACATTCTCCTTCGGCGTTGAGCCTATGATAGACGCTTATTACACCGACGGCGTTCTGAATTACGTCGGAAACGAGGACAGCACGTTCTGCTTTTGCGCATTGAGCACCGACGGCGTTCTTTTGGCGGGCGAAGCCGATATTTACACAGTTGTAAACTCAAATCTCCTCTGGGCTATAGAAGCCGACAGAGTTCTCGTCACGGGCGGCGAGCCCATGACGAATCTCGGCGGCGGATACGGTTGCCGTGCCGCCATAGGACAAGCCGCAGACGGAAGCATTATCGCAATTTTTGCCAAGGGCGACGGAATATACCCCTCCGGCATCACCTACGACGAGCTTGCCGCGCTGATGTATGACGCGGGTGCGCTCACCGCCGCGGCGATTGATACCGACGGCAGCTTTATATACGGCGGCGACCGCATTGCAGGAAATGCGGCACGCGACGGTCTTGCAATATGGTCATTTTCGGAAGGAGGTGTGGTAAATGAATAATTCTCCCGAAGAAAAAAACATCCCCGAAGTATCCGAACAGACGGTAAGCGAGAATATCGAAAAGATAAAGGAGCTTAAAAGCCGCGCAAAAACGGCAGAAGCGGATGGCGCGAAAGCCCCGAAAAACACCGCGTTCGTCAATCCTTACGACCCAAAGCACTCCAAGGAGCGCAGACGTCACCCCAAGCGACACACCTTCCTTGTGGCAATGATAATTTACGTTTCGATAGCGTTCCTCATCATCGGAACTGCCGTGTGCATCGGTTGGAAATACGCGCCGTTAGCCGCAGAGGCTTCGCCCGACAGATTCGTTGACTCCCTTGCATCGACAACCACCGCAGACGGTTGGAAACAGCATTTGCGCATACAGCTTCCCAAGACGTATCCCGAATACGAGGACGCATCAAAGCTTGCCTATGAGGTGCTTTCCCCCGCGTTTAACGTGGGCAAAGTCACATATATAAGATACGCCGCGCGCGGCGGCGCACCCGTCTACGAGCTTTTCTCGGACGGCAAATCCTTTGCAACGATGACGCTCAAGGACGTTTCAGAGGGTGCGTTAAGTCTCCCCGTTTGGGAGATAGGCGTTATTGATTTTCACGTTTCGTTTTTCGATAACGTCGGCTTCCGCCACGTTAACGTCACCGTCCCCGACGGCGCAGTACTTACGGTAAATGGTATTGACGGCGTTGCGGCTAACAAGACCGAGTCTGTAAAATACCCCGAACTTTCCCCCGCAGAGGCGCAAAGCGACGTTGCACCCTGCACAAAGTACAGCTTTGACGACCTTTACTATCAGCCTGAAATATCCGCCACGCTCGGCGGCGCATCCCTTGAGTGCGTAAAGCTTAACGAGAACGAGTATTATTTCAAGTACCCCGAAAGCCACACGCACAGCCTTACCATAACTGCCCCTGAGGGAATGACGGTGCTTGTCGGAGATGCCGTTGTAAACGAGGATTGGGCATCCAAATCGCAGATAGAGGGCGAGCTTGGCGAGCTTGACGACGGCGGAAGCGGAACGCTTCCGATACTCAACGTATGGACGGTTGACGGGCTGTTTTCCACCCCCACCGTGCGCGGCGAGGTCTACGGCAACGCAGTTCCCCTAAAGACTCAAACCGAGACGGATTACGTTTTCACCGTCCCCGCAGAATGTAAATACACCATAACGCTTATTCTCCCTGCGGGCGCAGAGGCTACCGTAAACGGAAAGCCCCTTGATGCCTCAACCAAGCTCGAGGGCGGTGCAAGCGCCGAGGAGCTTGGCAGCGGTATGACTTATCTCGGCAAATTCGGCGTTACCGAGCTTTCTGCCGTCCCCGATGCAGTTCCCGCGTTTGACAAATACGTTATCAGCGGATATCTTGCCCTGCCGAAGATCACGGCAACACTTGGCGGCGTTACACTTGCCGAGGCAGGTGTTCGCGTCGAGGAATACGACGTGCTTTGGGAATTTGACTACCCCGTGGGTAAGACTCCCGCAAAGGATCGCGTAAACGCGGCTAAAAACTTCGCAAACGAATATATTGAGTACGTCTGCGACGGCGGTGCTTGGACTCACCCCGAAAACTCAAAGGCGTTCAATGAAAACTACGATGCCCTGCTTGCCGCTATGGTAGATGGCACGGCGGGATATATCGGCATTATGCAGTCCTACGGCGAGGTTTACAAGCTACCGCCAAGCGATTCCTTTAAAGTAGACAGCCTTACGGTGTCCGACGCTATATCCTACACCCCCGCTTGCATCAGCACGCGCCTTGACTACAAGCTGACCCGCACTGTGAGTACCGACGGCGTACCCGCAACCGAAAGCCTTGAGGGCAGTATTATGGTGCTTCAGGTGCTTTACCAAAACGAGTGGCGCGTATGGAGCTTTTTCCTTGACGGCGGAATCGCTGAACTGATATAAACAAAAATCCACTCACGCTTGTGAGTGGATTTTTGTATGCAAATAATTATTCCTCAACGCCCATCATTGCCATAAGGCGCTTGTTGAACTCGTCGGCGGTGTTGTAGCCCATCTTCTTTTGACGGTTGTTCATAGCCGCGATCTCAAGGATAATAGCGAGGTTTCGTCCCGCGTGAACGGGTATGGTAAGGCTCGGCAGGCTGATACCGAGTATCTCCACGCGCTCGTCGTCAAGACCCAATCTATCGTACATCTTACCCTGCTCCCAAGGCTCAAGATTTACGACAAGGTCTATCTTTTCCGACATTTTTACCGAGCCCATACCGAAAAGTCGGCGTACGTCGACGATTCCTATGCCGCGAAGCTCAACGTAGTGGCGTATTATGTCGGGGGCAGTACCGACGACGGATTTTGCCGAAACACGCTTTATCTCCACCGCATCGTCCGCGATAAGTCGGTGTCCGCGCTTAACAAGCTCTATTGCCGTTTCGCTCTTACCTATTCCGCTGTCGCCGAGGAGCAATATTCCCTCGCCGTATACCTCTACAAGAACGCCGTGCTGTGTAAGTCTCGGCGCAAGATGAATGTTAAGTGACGCAATAAGCGCCGCCATGATAGCCGACGTCGCATCCGCCGTACCGAGAAGCGGAACACCAAACTCCTCACATTTTTCAACTATCTCGTCAAAGGGCTTATGCCCCGCCGTCATAAGAACGGCAACGGGACGCTTCGACAAAAACTCCGAAATACTCACCTTTCGCGCCGCATCGTCAAGGCGCGAAAGATATCTGTGCTCCGCGTTTCCGATAAGCTTTATTCTGTCGGTCTTAAAATACTCAAAAAATCCCGCAAGGGCAAGACCGGGGCGGTCTATCTCGTTACTCGTTACCATTATATTCTCCGCCGAATCGGGAAGATATATAACTTTGAGGGAAAACTCCTCTATCAGCTTTGCAAGCGAAATACTGTATTTTTCCACTTTTTTACTTCCTTATAGGTATTTATATGAATAGTATAGCACACCCACGGCGGAAAGTGAATAGGATTTTTGATTTTTTATTTGCGTAATGGACAAAAAAATCGAAAAAAGCCCGTTCTATTCACACAAAAGTCACATTTTTTTGCTATTATATAAGATAGATTATTATGCGCACATTCATTTTATATAATTCGGAGGACTCTTATGAATAAATTACGCCGCGCGTGGCGGTACGCCGCTTTGATTTTGGCTCTCGCCGTTACCATCCCCTCTCTGCTATCCTGCGCGCTCTCCCCCATCGAGCCGACCGAGGCAGAGCTTGCCGTCGTCGGAAAGATAGGCAACTACGACGTACACTACGACGAGCTGCGCTTTCTCACCATAAACTTCAAGGCGGAGCTTGAAAAAAAATACGGCGAGGGTATATGGAACGACCCCGAAACTGCCGCAAAATACAAGGACGAGCTTAAAGAAATGGTGTATAGCAGCATTCTCAGCGACTATTACGCCGTTTTGGCTCTCGCTGACGATTACTACGTCGGCGGTTCAAGCGCGATGTTGAACGAGGAAGAAATACTTAAAGCCGTTCAAAAGGACGTTGAGGCTACCGCCGAGGAACAAGGCGGCAACGGAAAATACAAGACTTGGCTTTCCGACAACGCTTTCTCCGACAGACTCTACCGTTTCTACCTCGCCGCAGACCACTGCGCCAAGGAGCTTTTCTTCATTCTTGTCAGCGACCTCGGCATCATCCCCGACGATGACAAGTCGATAACGGAATATATGCACTCGGACAAATTCATCCGCACGAACCACGTATACATCTCCGACACGAGCGCGGAAGGTCTTGCGCTTGCCGAAAAGCTCAGAGCCGAGCTTGCCGCATCCGATAACCCCGCGGCTGACATCATATTGATGAAGGGCAGACATTGTGACGATTGGACTATGACCACCACGCACGGAAAATATTTCGCAAGATACTCCTCCGATCTGCCCGAAGAATACGAGCTTGCCGCATTTGAGCTTGACGAGGGCGAGATCAGCGAGGTCGTTACGACCGACAAGGGATATTACTTCATCCTGCGCCTTGAGCCCGAGGAAGCATATCTCAATGCAAAATTCAATGATTTCAAGGACGATATCCTCGGCTCTGAATTCAACAAAATACTCAACGAGTATATGTCAAAGTTTGAATTCGTCCCCAACGAATACGGCGCAAGCCTTGACCTTGTTGCAATAAACTAATGGCTATGTTAAGCACAGGCAGACGCCGCGCATACAGATACAGGCACAAAAGACCTATGAACGGGTGGGCAAAATACGCCATAGCCGTCGCCGTGGCGGCGCTCTTGATATTCGTTTTTGCCGTAGCACTCGGTTCAAAGCTCGGTGAAATAGCAAACACCACCGACAGCACCACCGCACCTGCCACAACGGCACCCACGACAGCTCCCAAAATGCCCGTAATTCTTGCAAAAGCACATTCGCTTGCCGCTCCGAGCGACGAGACTACCGAAGCCCCCGAAACCACGCTCACTCCCGACGACACCACCGCAGGCGACGAGACCACCGTGGGTGACGAAACTACCACCGCACCGTCCGACCCCGCTATATCCTATAACGCAATATCCGTGCTTCTGCGCTCCTTTGCCGAGGATGGCGTGGCAACGCTTCATTATTCATCGCCGCTCACGCTCAAGTACAGCCTTGCGAGCGACGCGGACGTTGACCTTGAAGCCGCCCTTTCGGCATTTGCAAAGGAGGGCTACGTCAGCGGCGTTTTCGCCCTCTCCTTCCCTTCGGCTTCCTCTGCGGAAAAAAATCTTGCGCGCGAATACGAGCTTGCGCTCCTTTGTGAGATAGCCTCGCACGGCATTGACGAGATAGTTCTTCTCGGCTTTTCATCGACTCCCAACGGACTTGCAGAGGCAAACGCCTTCGTCCTTGAGCTTCTCTCGCGCGAGGATGCCGCAGCTCTTGCCGTCGGCATCGCGCTCGACCACGAGCTTCTTGAGTCCGAGGACGCAAAGACGGTCCTTCGCGAGTCGGGAATAACCAAGGCGTTTTTGGCACTCGACCTTTACAGCGTTTACGTTCCCGAGCTTATGAGCGCGGAGGATTTCATCCAAAACAAGATCGACCAATGCGCCGACACGCTTTCAACCTACAATCTGCGTCTGCTTTTGGGATGCGGAAAGTCTCCCGACCTTGAAAGTCAGGTACGCCTCGCGCTTAAAAACAACATATACAATATCCAAGAGGTTGGAAAATAAGAAAAACACAACCGCCCGATAAAAAAGGACAGAGAATTTTACATTCTCTGTCCTCTTATTTTGCAAGCGCTACATTTGTGGAGTGCAATTTGTCGATATGCTTCGTGTCCTCGCGGACACGAAGCTTTTATCTTACGCCCAGCTCATAGTGCGGGGCTTATCCTCCACCATAACCAGAGGTGCAAGGAAGGCAACAGCCTTCTTGAGTCCCTCGTCAATGGTCATTATGCTGTCCTCGTGCTCGATGGAGAGCGCTCCATCGTAGCCGCACAGACGAAGGTTGGAAATGATATCGCGCCAATATGCGGCATCGTTACCAAAGCCAACTGCGCGGAATACCCACGATCTGCCAAGCTCGTCGCTGTAATGCTTCGTGTCAAGCACACCGTTCTTTGCGGTGTTGTACTTGTCGATCTTGGTATCCTTCGCGTGGAAGTGATATATCGCACCCTTCAGCTCGCGGATAGCGGCAACGGGGTCGATTCCCTGCCAGATAAGGTGGGAGGGATCAAGGTTTGCACCGAGAACGTTACCGATCTTCTCGCCCGCGATCTTCGATACTGCGGCGCGGAGCTTAAGCACGGTTTCGGGATTGTATACGCAGAATCCGGGGTGCATCTCAAACGCGATATGCTCAACACCGTGGGAAAGTGCAAATTCAGCAGTCTTTACCCAGTACGGAATAAGCTTTTCATTCCATTGCCAATCAAGAATAGCAAGGAAATCCTCAGGCCAGGGGCAAGTTACCCAGTTAGGATACTTCGAACCCTCGGAGTCACCGGGGCAGCCCGAGAAACCGACGATGGTCTTGACGCCGAGCTTTTCTGCAAGCAGAACGGCGTTCTTGAAATCCTCGTCGTATGAAGCGGCGGTAGCCGCATCGGGATGGAGGGGGTTGCCGTGGCAAGCCAGAGCAATGATCTCGATACCGTATTTTGCAAAGGTAGCCTTGAATTCATCAAGAGCTGCGGGGTCTGCAAGGAGAGCGGCAGGGTTGCAATGCGCCTTACCGGGATATCCGCCCGCGCCTACCTCAACAGCCTTAATTCCGAGTCCGCTGAGAATAGTCAGCGACTCGTCAAGCGTTTTGGCGGCGTAAAGATTTTCAAGTACTGCAAGCTTCATTTTGCACCTCGGAAATTAGAATCTGTAGATCTCGCCCGTTGCGGCAGAGGTGTAGATACCCTCAAGGATTCTCGTAATGGTGTAAGCCTGCTCGGGAGTTACGAAGGGCTCGGTATCGTTGAGAATAGCCTCGATAAAGAGTCTTGCCTCGCGGTCTGCGGGAGTCTCGCCTGCCTTACCGTCGTTGTAAGCCGCGCTGTCTGCGGTGAGCTTAGGAACGAAGCGGTACTGTGCACCGTGGCTTACGCCGTTGATGCGAACGCCGTCGTTCATATCCGCGCCTGCCTTAGTTCCGCAGAAAGCGGTGATAGCTTCCTTGGTGTCAAGCATATTGATAGCCCAAGAGGACTCAAGAACGATGGTAGCGCCGTTCTCCATAACTACGAAGCCGAATGCGCTGTCCTCAACGGTGAACTTGCTTCTGTCCCAAGGACCCCAAGCGTTGCCCTGATCAGCGTCTGCGAGGTTGTTGAGCTTGTGGTAAGCAGTACCTACACAATACTTGGGCTTGTAGTTGTTAAGTATCCAAAGGGTAAGGTCGAGAGCGTGAGTACCGATGTCGATCAGAGGACCGCCGCCCTGCTCTTCTTCGTTCAGGAATACGCCCCAAGTGGGAACCATTCTGCGGCGGAGAGCCGTTGCCTTAGCATAGTAGATGTCACCGAAAATGCCGTCCTCTGCCTGAGCCTTGAGCCAGAGAGAGTCGGGACGGTGACGGTTCTGATAACCGATGGAGAGCTTCTTGCCCGTTGCCTTTGCGGCGTCAAGCATCTTCTTAGCCTCTGCGGAGTTGATAGCCATGGGCTTTTCGCACATAACGTGCTTACCGGCGTTGAGCGCGTCAACGGTAATAAAGCTGTGGGAGCGGTTGGGGGTAAGAACGTAAACGACGTCAACGTCCTTATCCTCGATAACCTTGCGGTAGTCGGTGGTTATATATTCATCGCCCTTGCCGAATTTAGCGCGAGCCTTGACAGCGCGCTCCTCAACGATATCGCAGAAAGCGATGATCTTAAGATTTTTTTGCTTTACGAGAGCGGGAAGGTGCTTGTTGTTGGCGATGCCGCCGCATCCGACGATAGCGGCGCGAAGAATAGTGTTGTTCATAGTCCTTTTTCTCCTTTATGTATAGGAAATTACGGGGATACCCCATTTATATTATGATATCATATCTCACTTGCAAAATCAATAGTTTTCTTGCTAAAAATCAGACATTTTTTGTTGCAAACTACCATTTTATTGCCATTTTGGGCATTTGAGCGGAAAACTCTTGCTCAATACCGCTCGTTATACCTGAGCCTTCGCCACATCGCGCGTGCCTCACGCAGACGGCGGTAGAGTGTGCGCTCGTCGCAATGAAGCTCACCCGCAACGCAAATGACGCGATAGGTAAGCTCGTTTGGCATAAGCTTCATTTCGGGCGCGAAGAAATACACCCTGCGCGCCGCCTCCGCCGTGTCGCACTTGCCCGCGGCTTCAAGGAAGCGCAAGGTCTCCCACACGGCAAAAAGATCAAGAACTACGCCCTCCGAGCCCGCCCTTTTTATCCGCCGCAAAAACGCGAGCGGCTCTTTTTCCTTATCGAGTCCGAGCCGCGCGAATCTCCTGAACGCGCGTATCTCCTCCTCTTTTCTTCTGTCTACTGACATTTTCACCTCCAAAACAGAACATTTGTTCTGTATTATATCATAAAAAAAGAAGCTTGTCAATATAAAAAGCAAAAACAAAAATCAAGCAAAGAAAAAACACGATCTACCTCCCTCTCCCCTCGCTCTGCCCATAAATAAACGTTGCCCCCGACCGCAACGGTCGGGGGCGAATTTGATTATTATTGATTATTAGTTTTGTTCAGGCGTGGTGCTCTCCGCCGGCTTGTAGGTAAGGTAGCCCGTTTCCGTGTTGGCGTAGGTTACGTCGTTTGCGTTAGCGGCAATGTACGATATAGCACCTTTCAGGTTACTACAATCACTGAACATACCGTCAGAGGCTGTAACATTAGACATATCCCAACCGTCGCCAACGTAAATTGTCTGCAAACGGTTGCAAGAATTGAACATACGTATAGTATTTGTCACTTTGCTCGTGTTAAAGGAGGAAAGATCCAACTCCTGCAGATTTCCGCCATAATTACCTTGTCCGCAGTGCCAGAACATTTCACTCATGGAAGTTACGTTGGTCGTATCCCAGTTTTCCAAACCTATAATTTGGGTAATTGATGTACAACTCTCAAACACCTGCTCCATATCGGTTACGTTTTGCGTATCCAAATCCGAAACATTGATTGTTTTCAACGCTACGCAAGAATGGAACATGCCATTTATAGTAAGCAGACTCGAGGTGTCCCAACCCGAAAGATTGATGGTTTCTATTTTTTTACAGCACGTGAACATGTGATGCATATCGGTGACGTTGCTAACATCCCACTTACTGAGATCAAGTTCCGTCAATTCGGCGCAACCGTAAAACATATTACGCATACTGGTGGCACTGCTCGTGTCCCATTCGTCGAGATTGATCTCTGTCAGTATCATCCCCTCCCGCTCTTTATAGGCGCAAGAAAACATTGATTCAAACGAAACGACGTTGCCGACATCCCATTCATCGACATCCAAAGAAGCGAGAGCGTGGCACCCTTGGAACATAGACGTCATAGTGGTTACTTGGCTCACATCCCAACCTGAAACATCCAAATTGTTAAGCTTTACGCAGTCATAAAACAAGCACGTCATATCAGTTACATTGCCAGTTTCCCAGTCAGAAACATCCAAATAAGTAAGCTCGGGGCAACCATAGAACATCCTATTAAGACTTGTGGCACCGCTAAGATCCCACTTGGAAACATCTATAGTACTGAGTTGCTTACAATACAAAAACGCTTGCATCATAGTGCTAACATTGCTAACATCCCAGTTCGAAACATCAATTGAAGTAAGAACATGACAATCTCTGAACATATTCTGCATATTCTCCGTGCGGCTTACATCCAGATTTGTGGTATCAACAGTTGTCAACGCCTTCATATTGCGGAACAAGTCGGTACTGATCTTGGGTGTATAAATAGTATCGTCAGCAAGGACGTAAAGGTCGTATTTCGTAGAATCGGTAGCATTGGGAACGTAGTAGGTATAGACCTCTGCATCCTGCTCAACGCTGGTGAACACGGAACGGTTGTTGGTATTGCTTACAATTTCCTCGTGAGCATTGTTAAGACCAAACGTTACGCTGGCAACTTTGTCGGTAATATCGGTTCCTTTATTGTTGCCATTCAAATAGTGCAGTGCGTCATAGAGTGTAACGCCCTGTGCGAGAGTCATATCAAACGGAATATCTCTGCCAAAGCCCTCTATCAACGCATCCTCGGGAACGTCTCCAAAGCCGTCGGACTGAATGCCCTGCGCGTGTACCAGAACGTTATACGTTTTGTCAAATGCATCTACGTCAGCGTTGCTCGCGTTGGAATCAAGCGCTATCTGCGAAAGGCTTATCTCGGTAACGGATTCCGCCGCCAATGGTTTTTGATAAGTAGCAAGGGCAATAAAGTAATTATGTTCGTCCTTATCGGTAGCAAGGAAAGGTATCCACTCCCACTTCCACTCCGAATCGTTATCATTAAGATTGATGTGGATCATATCATCAAAAAGAGTTTTGGTGGTATAATTACCCGCCTCAAACGCGAAGAAAACGCGGACGTATGCGCTATAGTCGCCCGTATTCCTTACGAATACCATCTTGTCGACCTCGTTGTTGATCTTGGCGGGGTCCCAGATGGGCGAGGTATAACCTGACTTGATCTCATTTCCTTCGCTATCGTGATCCCACTTAACGTGCGCAGTGTCGCTCTCGCTAAAGTCGTAGCTAAAGCCTTTTTCGACTACTGCAGGGAGCAGCGGCTTACCATTTTCAAAATTCTTTACAAGATAATCGTTATCCTTGGTCTCGGTATCTACACGCTCATATTCGAGCAATTCGATTCCGACCTTTCCGACGGTCATCACGTTGTCGGCGGTTGCCTCGTCCTTAAGGTACGCAAGCGTTGCGCCGATGGATATCGCGATAACGAGTATCGCCGTAGCCAAGGGCAGAAGTATCTTTTTCAGTTTTTTCATAGCTTTCTTTCCTTTCGCTTTATTTTGTATCAAGCGATGAATATTTCACCCCCCGACCGAA
>JAZPZM010000138.1:0-16311 GCA_045544735.1 Eubacteriales bacterium | reverse complement strand
AGGCTCCCTCCGAGAGGTAGCGAAGCGGCGCGAGGGTAGTGAATGACACCACGGGGTGGTGTCAGAGCCCGAGCGTGACCGAGCCGAGGCGAGAGCTGTCGAGCGAACGCGAGACTGAAGGAGCCTGCGTCTTGATACGGCAAGCACTTGTTCCATTATGCTCGCACTCTCCTTCCACCGCTTCGCGGTCCCCCTCCCTCCGCAGGGAGGCAAACGTTAGCCGCCGCTTTTTATCGTAGCCAAAGCACACGGCGGGAGTCCGAAAGGGGTGAGTTTGGTTCTAACATCAAGCGCAAAAATTCTGCGGAATTTTTGCGAGATTCGCTCGGCTCAGCACGGAACGGCGTGCTTCGCCTTCGGAATGACGCTAAAGGTTGCGCTGTTCCCGCTCTCTTTAAAAAACTTCGGAATGACGCGCGAGAGTGCGCTATTACGTTTTTAATTAGGAATGCTTTTTGCACCGCAAAAAGCTACCGAAATTATTCAATATTCAATATTCATTATTCATTTCACAAACAACCACCTCGCACGGCTTACCGACCTTTTCGGCGTATTCAATGACCGACAGCGAGCCCCGCGAGCGTCCGTCCCAAAAAACTACGACCTTGTCCGCATAATCGACGATTTTTCTGTTTCTCACTATTGGCGCGGCACGCCCGAACTCTTTATAATTCGGCAAAAATTCAGTAAGGAGCAAGCCGCGCGCCCTTGCATATTCCGCCGCGAAGCTATCAACGCCGACCGCGCCGCCCGACACGATCTCATCCCCCGCAAAAACGTACCCCTCAAGGCTCGGCGCGCTGATAGTCCGAGAACCGACGATTGCTATTTTCATAAAAAAGCTCCCTAAAATCAAATTTAGTATACTTGTTTTAAGTATACTAACAACATTATACCACAAAATAATCTTAAAATATACTTAAATTAAGATTTTTTGGAGATTTTTTATGAGAAATAAGAAAAACAAGCATCTCGGAATTGAGATCGACCCCGAGCTTCATTATAAGCTGCACTATATTTCAAAATACTCCGGACGCTCGGCAAACGGCGAGATACTCTATCTCATCAGGCAGGAGATAAAGGCGTTTGAGAAAGCAGAGGGGGAAATATCCCTTCCCGACGAGCTGAAATGAAGTGATATTGCGCATTCGCGCAGTGATATTCGCCTTACGGCGAGTGATATGTTTTGCTTCGCAAAACATTAAGGAAAAAAGTGGTTGAAGCCGCGCTTCAACCACTTTTGTTTTATCAAATGCTTTTTGCACCGCAAAAAGCTACCTTCATATTTTGCGAAGCAAAATATTTCATATTTGCCGCAAGGCAAATATTTCACCCGACGAAGTCGGATATCATCCACCGAAGGTGGATATCACTCATCGTCCCCGTATTTCGGCTCGATCTTGTAAAAATCAAGCAGAGGAATGAGTATCAGCGCGGAAAGTCCCGCGGTAAATCCGCCGTTGTAAAGCACGAATCCGCCGTGCATATTGGCGGTAACGGTGCATATCGTTGCGCTAAGCACGCCCGCGACAACGCCGTAGCAAAAGCCGTACTTACCCGCGATCGGGCAAAGCCCCGTGGCAAAGGCAAGTCCGTTGATATACGCTTGCGTGGACAGCGTCCACGGAATATCAAGCCCCGAAACGAGACAGATGGCGATAACGCTGACCCAAAGCGCCAAGTAGCCGACGGCGATGGGAAAAACGTTGCGCGGGTGCTGTCCGTCCGCCGCAAAGGTCAGGGCGGCAAACACCACGCCGACCGTAGGACCCGTAAAGCCAACGCCGCGCGGAAGCGCGGGGAATATTTCGGGCAGGATGAACACAATATTCAAATACGCAACGATGAGCAATCCGTAGACCGCAATATTTATTATGCAAAGCGGCATACCGAATTTGTCGAAAAACTCCGTGCCGTAGCCCGTGCATTTTATAAGGTCTTTGTACTCACGCACGCGTCCTTTCCTCAAAATAACGCCCGCGATGAGATTTGCGGCAAAGAAAACGAGGAAAAACACGTTCATAAAGCCGCGATATGCGTACGGAAGCGCAAAATATTCGGGATTATCAATGGGCGTGGCTGGCGGCGCGTCGATGCCGAGCGTGTTATACATAAAGGCGTAAACGAAAATGCCGAGAAGCCCTATGGCAAGCCCCGCCTTATAGAGATTGTACCCTCTGTGCATGGCGGTAGTGCCGGGCAAAAGCGGCAGAACGATAAAGCCGACGGCGATGCCGCACACGACGGCGATGGTAAGACCTATCCAATTTATCCTTGCGACGTTGGGGTCGTAGTTGCCCACGGAATAACGGAAAAGCACCTCGCTGACGAAGGGCGCAAGCGCCGTGGCGAAAAACGCGACGTGAATGTTTGCCGAGACCTTTTTCTTCATAATGGCGCAGTAGAGCAAAACGCCGACGAAGGGCGGCCACATATTAAGAAAATTCAGCCCGTAAAAGCCGTGCGCGACGATGAGCATATAGCCCGCGAGCGTCGTGGCGTTGGCGTGTACCTTGCAAACGTATATGACGGCGTTGGCAAAAAGACCGCAAACGGCGGTGTTAAAAAGCGTGCTTCCAAGCCCGCCGAGCGCGAAATAGTCGGTGATGAGCTTGCTTGGCGAGGTCAGGATGTGGCGCAAATTGTCGAAAAAATCCCACTCTTTCGTATAAATGACCGCGATGGGCGCGGCAATAAGAAAAAACAAACTGACGAAAAGCGTATAAAGGCGAATTATTTTTTCGTTCAACGCGCTTTTTGCCTCTGCTTGAGAGGGGGCGAGGGACGTATAGGTCATTGTATCTCCTTTTACAAACGTTGGTTGCTGGTATTTAGCATGTTGATCAGCTAAAAATCAATACGCTACCGCAAGTGTGACGCTCTTAAATCTTACCTTTTTAATTTCTTATTGCTTTCGTATTCTTCCATAGCCTCACCCTCAGATTGATCGCGCCTATAGAACATCCAAACCGAAAGCGTGAGAATGACGAGGAAGACAAGGAGAGTGTAAAGCCACGCGGGCATGCTCGCCAATGTCAATATCATGAGTATGCCGATCATTGCCACCAACGGAACGAGGGAAAATGCAAGCACGGCAAGGGTCTCGCGCAGCGAGAGCGCCGATAAAACTATCGAAATGTATATAAGGGCTATCCAAGCAATCACCTGAAGTACTACGCCAAGCACGCCAAGGTGATCATCCAACTCGAATATCATACTTGAGCCTTCGCCAAACAGCACGGTGTAGATCTCCTCGGGCGCCCAGAAAAGCAGACAGAAGAAAAAGCAGTTAAAAATGAAATCGTACACCCAGCGGATCACCACATGCAGTCCATCGGTGCTTTTCATAAACGCTACGCTCGCAAGGCTGAAGAGTATCGGAGCGAACATAGCCGCAGAGCCGCCTTCCTCGTCCGAAAATAACTGAAAAACGGCAAGTGGTGT
This sequence comes from Eubacteriales bacterium, assembly GCA_045544735.1. Taxonomy (GTDB): domain Bacteria; phylum Bacillota; class Clostridia; order Oscillospirales; family CAG-272; genus CAG-390. Next base: position 12,867 of record JAZPZM010000138.1, on the reverse strand, counting down.
CATCTCGTATACTATACTCTCTTCAAGGAGATGGTTCTCGCCCGCCGATTGAACCGCGATGCATATCACGGTGAAGATGGAGAACAGGAGAAAGAAGCCTATTCTGATGACCATGGATATACCGCCAAAGGTGTGCATGACATCCTTGCGGGGCGGGAAAAGGCGCGCGACGAGGCGTTTTATTCTGCCCGCCGCGAAATTGCAAAAGCGGGTGAACGGCCAAAGCACGAAAGCTGAAATTTGGGTTACAAACAGGCTGATAGGTTGAAAGATCATCTCAAAGAAGTGCGCCAGCTTGAACGCGGCTAAAAATATTAAGATGATTAAGGGTAAAGCGATCAGGAAAAATTCAGAATCCATTTCATCAACTCCACAGGCGAAAATGCAAATAGTACTGCGAAAATTATGGTTCTCGGCGCAAGCACACTGATGATGAGAAAATCACCGCCCATGACGATGGCGGCAACGTTTATCACAGTACCGAGTTCGCGCATTAATAATCCAAGCTTTTTTCAGCTATAGTAAAGCGGTAGCCTGCGGCTACCGCTTTACTATAGCACATTTTCCGACAAAAATCAATACCTGGGCAACAAAGCCACACCTTAAAAAATTTAACCGCGCGCCAAATGGGCGCTGGACGATTGATATTTTATTGCTACTGGGCTTTATTGATCTTCCCTACTTAGAAAAGCCAATGCTTTTCTAAGTGCATTTAAGCTCTCATTTGCAAGGGGTTGGTGTATCCCATTAAATTCACATTTACTATAACGCTCTATTAAATTATTGACTATATCACGCAACCAAGGACTTTTGTGATAAGCAAGTAGTTTTTGCACACACTGAGAGTACAAATCCAATAAAATAATAGGAAAATCCTCGCTCATTGCCACATCGCCTAAGCCATTTTCTAATTTCTGCATTTGGTTCAAAGCAGCCAAATAACTGGAAAAAGCCTCTTGGTGCTTATCGATAATAGCATAAGCGTCTCCGGTAAATAATAAACTTCGCGGTTTTTGCGTACATAAGTATTGATTTTTTCCCTGATTTAAGGGTGGTGAATCCAACAATAAGCGAACCTTATCGAACATTAGTAAAGCTGCGTCGGGGTCTGCACTCTGCTGCCCATCTAATTTTGGATCGACTAAAATATACGTAAGACCAATATCGCGAGTTAAAATCAATACAAGCTCACAAATGCTTGTTTCGTTACTAATTGCTTTATCATCAGATAGGGCGTTTGCCACATCTAATGCTTGTAGCATGACATCACGTGCCTTATCGAAACACCGATTTACCATCAACATTTTACCATAGCTGTGGGCACTGGAAAGGAGTCCGTGGATAGTAGTATAAGATTTTGAGCCATTGTTGTATTTTTCCAAACAAGATAACCAAGATCTATTAGCATCATCTATATTCAAAAGATGAAGTGAGCTAAGAATATGGTTCATTTCGATTTCTACTTTATGTCGATATTTTTGACCCAAATAAAGTTGGTTGGCTGTGCTATCGATCAAATCAAGTGATCTCAGCGCGATCAGGTAAAAGTTTTTTGCCTCTTCGATTTTTCCCGTATTAACCAAAACACGAGCGTTGTTACAGCAACGAGAAATTAAGTCGTCCGTCGCAGAGGAAATTCCTTCTATTGCGAGCTCTAAAATTTTATCGGCATTTTTATTAATATCAAGCTGATTGGTTTTTGGATTGTATTGGTAAATCTTTATTTTTTTTACTTTACGAATATTTTCCAGTTCTTTTTTAAATAGCATCTCAGCTATGCTAATTTCTTTTTTATACCAAACTATCGCCTCTTTCACATCACGACTAATACCGTTTCCATAGTATAACATGTTCGCAAGACTGTGTGCAGCATCGGCGTTGTTTGCGTTTGCAGCCCTCTTAAGCATTTTGGCGGAATACTGGTGGTCGAACTCCACAAAAAGACCATTTTGGTAAGCAAGTGCTAAAAGATATTCCGTCTGGGCAGATTCTAATTGTTCAGATTTTTTACGCTTTTCTTTAAGGATGTCGCGCAAAAATAAGGAAAATTCTTTCTCTACACCTAACGAAACATATTTGTAATCAAAGTCTTCCGTCAACTCATCTAATTTAGCTTTCTCAACAGATTCAAGCTCAAAAAATATAATTTTTTTACCCGAAGTGTTGGCATGTGGTAATTCGTATTTTTTTACATAGTTGTCGCGATTCAAAAGGTTGGGAGTAAGAGTTACGGCAAAAAAATCGCTTTTGTCAAGTTCAGAAAAGATAGAGTCTTCAAAATTTTTTCCCATGGGTAGATATTTGTCATACCAAACGGCAACACGCCGCCCACCTTTAATGCTGCGAATAGCATAAATCAAGCGTAGCACCTGTGGAGCGTCCTCGCGACAGTAGGCAATAAACATCTTATGGGTAAACACCGACTCCACCTTATCCATAAGTTTTTTATCGAATAATATGTCTTGTAGGGCGCGATGGAGCTTTTCGAGAAAGATAGGGTCATTAAATCGCAAAAATTGCAGGTTATTTGTGAGTTGATTAAATCGTTTTTCAAGAGAGCTGTCGAACAAAATAGGCAGAATTGCCTTATTAACTTTTGTCAAATGATAAAATTCACTAATGTGAGTGCCTTCTGAAAACCAATTTTCCGTGACAAAGATAACAGTTAAATGAAAATTTTCTAACAATTTAAGATGTGTATCTTCATTACCATTAGCGGAGGAATAAGCGATTACACAATCAGGCTCGATATCATGTATTTTCTCTGAAATGATATCAAAATGAACCATATCTGCAGGATGACAAGAAAAATAAAGTCTACGCGGATGATTTTGCGGGTCACATATATTTTCTGGTGTAAAAACAAATTCGGACATTAGTATATACTTCCTTGCAACAGTAATAGTTTTTTATGGCAAATAGTAAGGTTGGTAACAAATTTGATAACATATAAAAAATCACAAGCACTTTATTTTAAAAATATCACAATTATATATAATATTTCAAAAAATGGAAAATAGAAATAAAAAAGACTATTTTTGTGATGTTTTGCCCGCCCTTTGCCATTTGTGACGCGCAAACGCCGACCGCCCTCTATTCGCCGCTGAGGTTTTGAGAACCCAGCAACTCTCTGCACTCACGCATCCATCACTCTATCACGGATATTTCCGCTTTCGTCAGCACGTCCTCGGCGGATATCATATTCACGTCAAGGTTTATTGCGCGGTAGGCTTTCGTTTGGCTTATGCCGTAAAAATTTTTGGCAAGCGCCTTGACGTATTCGTAGCCGAAATCGGCAAATATCGGCCCGCCCGAAGTCGTAACGTAGGTCAAAGTTTTGGCTTTGCAAAGCCCGTGAGGTCTGCCGCCGATATATTCAAACGTGATCCCCGCCACCGTGATCTGCTCAAGATACGTCTTGAGAAGCGCGGGAAAGGAAAGATCCCAAAACGGCGCGGCGATAACTATCTCGTCCGCGCTCGCAAACTGCCTTGCGTAGCGAAGCATCGGATCGTCCTTGCACCCGCCGCGCACCAGGCCGTCGCGCTTTTCGAGAAGCTCGCGGTTCAGGGGCGAGATGCTTTCATTATTCAAATTTACCTCTACTACGTCGCAGGACATATTGCTTAAAATATTTTTTGCAAGCACGAGCGTTCTTGAGTTTTCTCTCACGCACGCGTTGATAAATAAAATCGACATAAATTTTCTCCTTTTATTGCGGAATTTTCGTATCGCACAGGGTATATCGCTCCTCGCCGACGAGGCTTACGGGGATACCGAAATTCTCAAGTTGCTCGACAAACGCATCCACGTAGCGCGTGCCGCGTCCGCTTTGCATAAAGTTTATGGTAAAATCATCTCCCACGGTCATGACCTCGATAAGAAGCATATTCGGCGTGGATTTTTCCCCGATATAGGCGTGCAAGTCCTCAACGTAGCGGTCCATACCGCACCAATCCATTTTGCCCACGTAGCTGATGCCAAAGGTCTTGCCGCGAATGCTGTTTTCAATATATTGCCGCATCGCGCTCTCCTTTTCGGAAAGGGGCGAAGCCTGCGGGAAAGCCGACACCAAGCGGTCAACCGCGCGAAGATCGTTTTCTACCTCACTGCCGAGAATGACCTGCCCGCGGATAATTGTGTTTTGCACCTCGACGCTACGCTCCTTAATCGCGTGGGAAAGCTCGACGGGGATGTAGCTTACGAGGCTGTGTCTGTTGGACGGTGCGTTTATTGCCGCGCGGTATTGGTGCTGAACGTGCGCGACGACCGAGGCGTCAAGCTTCTCGTCAAGCGCGCACATCGCGCGGAATAGCATAACCGACAAAAACGAAACGGGGCTTCCGTCGGAGGGATTCGCCACGCCCATCATAGCGCTTTGTGGAATGCGCAAGTGGTAAGCGTAAAGCCCTTGATTGTCAAACGCCGCGCTGTCAAGCGAATATACCCGCTTTGGCGCATTTCCCTGCACCGCCTCATCGTCCGCAAGCGCGGGGGAGTCGGGGAATGGGTAGGCGTATTCATCATCCGAGATGGGTGAGTCGGGCATCAGTATGCGCTTGGCGTTCAAGCCGTCCGCCCCGTATTTTGAGGAAATATAAAGGTACAGCACGCTCATAAGCAGAGGGCTGATTCCCATACCGTCGGCTATATAGTGGCTCGCGTGCAAAAATATCCTTCGCCCCTCGCATCCGAAAGCCAGCAGATGTCCGCCGCTTTCCTCCGTTCCCAGCACTACGCAACGGTCGTCGTTGAATACGGGAACGGGCGCTTCGTTGAATTGAAGCCCTATGCACTCGCCGTTTTTTTGCGGGGAAACGCAAAAATACGGGTAACGCTTCATCGCGGAGTTGACAGCTTCAACAAGTCGGGCGTGCTCAACTTCATCGCGCATGGTCACGACGAGCTTAAAAGCGCTTGAAAAGCCCTCGTTCGCGCCGTATAAAAGAGGATTGGGTCTGAAATTCATAAAAGGTATCTCCTGATTTTCTGATACGCTATATTATACCACACGGCGGAGAATAAATCAAGGCGGAAGCCTTGAATATCACCAAGCCAAGCCTTGTATGTGTGCACTTGCCCGTGCATAAATACGCCTTTTTTCCACAGCTTTCTATCATTAACTCTTCTTTTTGTCCGTTTTTTGTACAACCTTCAAAGTGAAAAAGTAAAACCTTCCCGAACCTCGTCCGAGAAGGTTTTGTGTTGTGCTTCCTAAACAGATGCCACTTTATTTGGATTTTTCCGCATTGGGTGACGGAAAGTCTTTGGGTAATTTTCGCTCACGTTTGACTCAGTCGAACACGAATATCTTCAATGATCTGCATATATAGCTCTTGGTCCTGCGAAAGATCTTTTAGCTTTTCAAAAATTCTCAAGGCATTTTTAAGCCAATAGTTATCTTGTCGAAGGATCGATATCTTATAGATGGCAAACGCATACTCTAACCATGCTTGTTCAGAAGGCTCCTGCTCCTTGAACACTTCGCATAATTTTATAAGCTTTTCGGTATATGCGACAGTAGTGTTAATATTTTCTCGCTTTTCGTATATCTCAGCAAGGATTCCCGTCGTATCCTTAAGTTTTGTTAGATTCCTTAAGCTCGGTTCTCTCTTATAAATCAGATCCTGTAAATTTTCAAGACTCAAATAATAAAGCTCCGCATTATCTATGTCATCGGAAAGATAGTGGCAACGGGCGACCCGTTCGGTAATGATCTCCAGATCGTGCATTGTCTGCTTATCGGGGGCGGCATCATAGAGTTCTTTGAAAATATCCAGCGACTTCTTGTAATACAACGCCCATTTGGGATCATTTTCTTCCCAGTATACATCGGCTACCTTCTCCAAAACGATGGCTTCCATTCTTGGATACATCCGCTTCATATCGATATCCTTTTCCAAAAATGCAAGAGCATCCTCGTAAATAGCCAAAGCAAGGGGCTTATTGCCTATGGATAAATACAGCTTTCCAAGTGATATGATCGTCGCTATGTAATTGTGTTTTTCATATATTTCTCCGTATTCGGCAATCGTTTGCTTATATAGATCGATCGCTTCGGTGTAGTAAAGGATGGCCTTGTCAAGATCGGTTTTGGTGTATAGATCTCCCAACGTCTTTGAAATATCCGCATACTCGCTGATGGATTCGTTGGACGGGAAAAAACTAAAGCGCGTCCTCGCGTGTTCATGTGCGCGCAAATAACATCTCTTAGTAGAATCGTCGTGTCCCGAAAGCTCCCATTGCTGAGCCATCAGCTTGTTTGCGTGACACAGAATTTTATACAAAGTATTTGCATTTGAGGCGTTCTCTGTCAACAAAAGGCGCTCTCCAATGTCATTGATTCGTTTGCAGCTGTCCTCAATTCCCTCCATGACGTTCAATTTTGCACATAAATCGTTCATCAAGCTGTATACTGTCAATATTTCGTACGCGAGCTCCGTTGAGGCAGGCTCCAACAGTATCTCCTCGGCAACCATCATTTTTTTGACCATGTATTCGAGCATGTCGCCGTCGGCATCCGAAAGAGCAGTAAATTCCTTTACATACGCCTTTATGATTACTATAAACGTTCTTTGCCATACTGTAAGATCCTCCTCAGCGTTCATCGCGATCTGCATCATGCAAATGCACGAATGAAGCAAATCGTCATAGCTTTGGGCATTCTTTTGTACCTGAAAAATCTCGTTAGACAGAGAGAGGCTGTAGCGCATAAAGTTTTGTGCCTGCTCCATATCCTCCTCTTCGAGAAAGAACGCCGCCAGTTTTTCGGTCAGAATGGAAAGCTTACGCTTCATGATAAGAGAATTACTGGACTCTTGTGTGTCAGAACAGATCATACATGCTTTCTGAATATATTCCAAAGCCTTTTTCGGACATTCTATATCAATATAGAGATCAAAAAGGGTTTCGTACACGTCCACTGATCTGCTTTGGGCATCCTTCAAGGTGCCCGAACTACATAGCTCCAGTGCTTTTTTAGAATAGTCGATCGCAGTATGGAGATCCTTGCAAGAAATCAATCCCTTGGAGGTTTCGTAATAGAAACTATACAAATACTCGTTTACTACTTCTGTCGGCAACGCCTTTTCATACTCACGAAGCATCGAGATTGCCTTTATACGATATTGATTTGCAAGCTCGTTATTTCCATTGTTACTTTCGTTTGAGGCATACCAACCGCAGGAGTTGAAGTATTCCTGCAAATGACTTGCGGACTTTGTTTTAATGGCAAGATACTCAAGCAGATCGATTCTTGATCGGATCACTTCATTCTTTTTTTCGATTAACGCATACTTTTCATATATTTTTTCAATCTCAAGAAGTAAAACGATCCCTTTGATCAGCAACGAAGGATGCCAAGAATCCTCCTTTGCGACTCCGCAAATCAAAAAGCCTTTTTCGCAGTACGCGATGGCCTGATGTTGATTGTTTTCCGCACAATACAATTTGAGAAGCTGTGAAAAAAGATAGACCGTACTATCCGTTAAATTCAAATTCGCATTTCCTATGCTATATCCAAGAATGGAACGCTCCGCGTCGTGGTAATAATATTTGGCCTCATCTCTGTTGTTTTCTTCCATGGCGATGTCACCGAGGGAAGTCCAACATGATGTGATAAGATGAATGATAGCTCGCTCCACGGCATGGGGTAAAATAGGTTCATCGTTTTCTTCAATGGATGGGTCGTTTGCCTTAGGCAAGGAATTCATTACAATTTTTTGAGCGTATTTGATGGCTCTATGATAATTTTCCTTTGCTGAAGCATATACTTTCCTTTCCCGATAGATTTCGCCCAGCCTTGCAAAGACCGCCGCCGTATTGTAGGCGTTAAATTCTCCCCCCTCCGTTGCATCAAGGAATTCTCCAAGCTCCTGTGCTTTGCTAACATATTCAAGGGCTCGTTCTAACTCTCCTTGTCCGATATATGCCTGAGTAACTGCCATATATGCCTCAAACAGATCTCGCTTGAACCAAAAGGAATTTGGGAATCTTGAGGATACTTCTTCGCAAACCGCGCAGCGTTGAATATGGGATTCCATTTCCTGCTCTGTCATACACGCATCACGAAACAGCTTGGCGTACGCTCTTAGCGAGTCTATATAGTTAACGGCGCTTTCCTCGTTACGAAGAGTGTTGTAAACGTCGGCATAATGCCGGGTCAAAACCTTTTTCCAATGGAGCGCGGATGAATAGCTGAAGGCGACGCCGTTACCGTGCAGATATATAGAGCTAAGCTTTTCCATTGCAGGAGCGTTTCCATCTTTTGCGGCATTTTGTAAGAATTCAACGGCATATTCATAATTTTTCTCTACATTGATGCCATTTAGATAGGCAAGACCTAAGAGATAGTTGCTGTTTGGAGTGGATTTAATGGTATTTATGTCATCAAGCCGTTCTTCTAACATTGACAGAGTTCTTTCAATGTTGTCTAAAGGTATACCTTTGAGCAAGGATGGATACTTGGTGTGATATTCCACATAATTTGTTTCCATCGCTTCAATGGGTAAAATGAATTTTTTTCTGCCCGATGCCTCAACGTATTCGCGGGTCAAAACGTAGTTGTTGTCTTCCAGAATATTTGGCGTCACAAGTAACACTACGGCATCAGATCTGTCTATTTCGTCAAGTATCTGATCGTCAAAATTTTCTCCCGGAATTAAAAAGTCATCAAACCAAATGGCAACTTGCCTAAAGCAGGGACGACTGTGAATTCCTTCCATAATTTTTGATACGAACTCTCTGTCTTTTTTTCTGTAGCTCAAAAATATATATTTTGTAAAATTGCTCTTTACTTGATCAACCAGATCGCTGTCTATCAGAATTTGGCAGAGATAATTTTTGAGCTTTTGCTTAAAATCTCTGTCTAACGTATCGATGTATTGAAGATTATGAAACCTTTTGTTAAATTGTTCAATGAGCCCATCCTCTTGAACAAGCGGAAGCACGGGAATGTGATTTTTGATTGCAAAGGGAACCTCCACGTCTATGGCGCGATTCGGCTCGTACAGTAGCTTTTGAGTAATTGGAACAACGAAAAGCTCCATTCTTTCCAAGCTTTTTAAAAAATCATCATCATAATCTTCTGAAATCTCTTTATCGTACCAGATAGCCCAATCCAAGTAATTAATATCGTAAATATTTTCGGATATCTGTCCCAAATACCGTTCGACATCGTCCGAGTGCGCACAAAACCATATTTTTAACTTTCCCAGTGGAGAAGCATTGCCACGGGTATGCCAAGTGATAAAGCTCATAGTAAATTTCCTTTCTTTTTGCTATGGTGAAGAGAATAAATTTGATCAAGTATACCACTTTAACCATTTCATTGTCCGTCTTGACCGTTATAAATGCTCGTCCTTTTTAAAATCCTTTATTTAATTATATCAAAAATGCAATTTGTTTTCAATAGATTTCGTTCAAGCCCTCCACGAGAGGCTTTGGGCGAAGGATATCTATGAAATTCAACTGTGAAAATTCGTAGTTTTCTGCTCCGATATCCAAATCGGTGAGCAATGTTGGTTGCGTAGGTGGTAGGTGGTTGCCCATAGCGCAAGTGCGAACATAGCCCACCTTGCGGTGCCAGAAAGCCGCGGGGCAAGCCCGCCGCAACCAAAACAAAGACACCCCGCGGGGTGTCTTTTTGTTTTGAGTAGAGGTGCAGAAAAAGATGCAATCCTTAAACTTATACTATTTCCGACAATATGTTGATATCCTCAAAGCTATACCAATCCAAGCAATCAAGCTTTATTATTGTTTTGGAAAATGCGTCAAGTTGCTCGTCGCTGTTTTTTTGAAATTCATCGGCTTCGATACCGAAAACACCGTCGTTCAATTCAACGACCTTATAGCAGGGGTTGTGATTGTTTATCTTCAAATACGAAAACTTTTCACGAGCGATATCAACGATCAAAAGCAAATTGCCAACTCCGGTTGTGGTTTTATCGTAAAAATGAGATAGCAAGAAAATGATGTCACCTTTTTTACTTGCGGAGAAATTATCGGAAAAAGTGAGTTCTTTATTTATATTCAAAACCAATTTAGGATCTTCTTTATTCTTTAATATTGCCAAAAACCCTTGGTTCCAACACATTCTCACCTCTGCAATCGAGTAAATACAGCACAATGCGTCGCATTGAGTCAACGGATGGAACTTATCATAAACAAAAGGAATTCTGTCACGAACGTCCCACCTCGGAAGAGAAGAAAAATCATACTTCCAATCATTTTCAATAGCCATAGTTTTGCACCCCTTAACCGTAATAATTCAATTATACTGAACGCTTATTTCTTTGTCAAGCCCATATAATTAAAACGCTTTTTGTTACATTATGAACGTTTCGTTGTGTGCATAAAAACACGCGGTTTACGTATCCAATCGTTGGCGTTTTACGAGAGCTGCAAATTTTCCTTCAAGATCAATTAGTTGCTGATACGTACCCTCTTCCACTATCTTCCCATCCTCCAGCATAATAATTCTACTGCAGTTTTGTATGGTGGAAAGACGGTGAGCAATAACAACACGGGTGCAGTTAAGACTATCAAGAGCCTTTACCGTGTGTGCCTGTGCCACATTGTCGAGAGCAGAGGTGGCTTCGTCCAAAATGATGACCGAAGGATTGCCGGAGTTAGACAATTTTTGTTTTTTGTTGGGCATCACGACATCTCCTTTGCTTTCGTAATATTCTGACAAAAAGGCATAGGAGGCTGTCTCAGTTAGATGCAGAAGCCGCGATTTTGCCGTCGTCGGCGGAGAGGGAACGCGTGATGGCAAAATCACGGCTAAAAAATACGTATAAAAATCGAAATCCGTGAGGATTTCTACCTTAAAAAACCGCTTTCTTCATCCTTTTGGACGAAAAAAGCGGTCTTTTTTCTTCACTTATTTTTGTATTTTTGTTCTGCGCTAAATGAGATAGCCCCAAATAGCTCTTATACCATGGTGTTATCAAAGGGCAAGACGCCGTTTCCGTAACCGGTACACCAACAGGTAAAGTCATCAATGGCACCGTCGCCGCCTTGACCGTAGCCGACGCAAGCACAGCCGTAGGTGTCGTCATCCGACTGCTTACCGCCTCCGCCGCCTGCCAACACACAGACGCATCCGCCGGTGTCGCCGCCGGCAACAGAATTGAGTTCATCTTCAGACAGTTCACCTTCGGAAGGAGTAAGATCCGCTTCCGTAAGTGCAAAGCCGAATTCGCTTGCCAGGGCAATGAGCGCCTCATTGTCCTTTGCGGCTTTCAGTTTTTCCTTCATTTCCTCGTTTTTAGAAGCCGCTTCAAGAAACGCTTTCATAGTATCAGACATAATCATACTCTCCTTTTTATTATTAATCAATCAATGGATTTGCCGCCACCGCCAAAGACACAGGTGCAACGACGATCTCCCCAAATATCATCGCCGAACCCGCAAACGACGCACCAGCAAACACTGTCCTGGCCGGGGCTGCTCGCTTCATCGGCAGTACCGCCGCCACCACCGACACAGGCACAGGTACCGCCGCCCGCAACAGATGCAAGCTCACTTCCGGAGAGCTCTCCTTCGCAAGGCGAAAAATCTTCTTCCGTGAGTTCAAAGCCGTGTTCCTTTGCAAAATCAATCACAATGCCTTTTACTGCTTCGGGATCGTCTGCTTTCAGTTGCTTTGCTTTTTCCAGAATTTCCGGGTTGTTTCCGACAAATTCAAAGAATTTCTTTAGATTTTCTGACATAATTTTTACCTCCTGATTTTAAATATATTAAAGAGAAACTGTCGTTCTCTAAAACAGACATAATCAATGCCGACCCAACCGCCGAGAGAGCAAAAACAGCGGTTTCAGTCCTCCTTGGTTTCCTCGTTCGTGCCGACTCCCGATGCCACACGGGTGCACAAAAAAGATTTTAACATTATCTTTCATGGCGAATTGCCACTCATTTATTTGAATTAAGCCCGAAGCGAATCGCCTCCGGTCGGATTTCTTTCATAATCGAATCAATTTTGGATATCCAGCCGCCTTTGAAGATCGCACAACATGCCATGTCGCGACCTAAAATATCGTCCGGAGTTGTTTCCAAAGCCGAAGCTCTGCATCCGCCAAGGCACTGTAGAGCATATTCGCAAGTCTTACATTCCGGATTGTGCGCAAGAACTGTAGAAGCTCTTGTGTTGATAAGATCCATATAAGAGGATTCGGTAATACATTTGGAAACGCCGAGTTCCGTGATAAGCGGATAATTTTTCTGTATATCCATGCCGGAAAGTGCCATACACGGAAGTGCACGACCTTCTGCGGAGATGTACATTACCATCCTTGCGTGATTGCAAACGCAATGGTTATCGGGATCTGTACAGGCTTTGATGGATGGTATATCGTATTTATTCGGATTTTTCGGAGATGCGCTGAAGAAACCGCCTAACTGCAAGGAGAGAGGCATACCGTCCTCATAATAGCATGGAATGTAGTCCAAATAAAGCTGAAAAAGCTCATCCGTTGAAATCGTTTCTCCGTAGCCGCCTTCTTTCCAAGCACCTACGTCGGAAATCGGATTGGTTTTCAGACTGCGGCAGCCAAGCTCACTCAGCTTTTTGACCGTTTCTCGAAGCAGATGCTTATTGCCGCTGTGAATGCACATTTCAGCGCCTGTCGGGAAGCCGTGTTTTTTACAGCGAAGAAAGGCATCCTCTGCAATACGTCCTGCTCCATCAATACCTCTCAACCAATCGTGCCATCCGTCAACGCCATCGTAGCTGATGTTGAACTCCGGATATATACCTCGTTTTTCAAATTTATCAAGAAGTTCATCGGTAACGAGCTTGCCATTTGAGTAGATAGTGGTTATATGAATACCGCCTGCAAGAAGGGTATCCACTATATCGAAGAAATC
>JAZPZM010000137.1:0-21110 GCA_045544735.1 Eubacteriales bacterium | reverse complement strand
GCATTAAATTAAACTGATGGCAAAGATCCTTGCAAGCCAAAAGCTGTGTGATCAGCTCTTCGTCCGCGCGATAAAGATATCCCGCAAGCATTTTTTCTTTTTCTGTCATGATCTCACCGAATCCCGTTTTGCACCTTTGCCGCTGTCAGGGTGTTGCGCATCAGAGTGGCAATAGTCATCGGGCCAACTCCGCCCGGAACCGGAGTAATATAACCCGCGACCTCCTTCGCGGAGTCAAAATCAACGTCTCCGCAAAGCTTGCCTTCCTCGTTTCTGTTCATACCGACGTCAACGACGACTGCTCCCTCCTTGACCATATCGGCGGTGATGACCTTCGCTCTGCCTACTGCGCTGACAAGGATATCCGCGCGGCGGCAAACTGCGCCGAGGTCTTTGGTACGGCTGTGAGCGATAGTAACGGTGCCGTCAGCGGCAAGCAGGAGCGCCGCCATAGGTCTGCCGACTATATTGGAGCGTCCGACTACCACGCATTCCTTACCTGCGACCTCGATATCGTAGTGCTTGAGCATTTCCATAATTCCCGCAGGGGTGCAAGGAAGCACGTTTGCATCTCCGAGAGTGAGGTGTCCCGCATCAAGAGTGTGGAACGCATCAACGTCCTTATCGTCGGAAACTGCGGCAAGTATCTTCTTTTCGTCAAGGTGGCGCGGAATGGGAAGCTGTACGAGCATTCCGTCAATGTTGGGATCTGCATTGAGCGACTCAATGACCTTAATGACCTCCTCGGTGGTTACGTTCTCGGGAAGAATGTGGGGTTCGGAATAAAAACCGACCTCCTCGCAGGCTCTGAGCTTGTTGCGAACGTATACGATGGATGCGGGGTCCTCGCCTACTCGAACTACCGCAAGTCCGGGCGCTCTTTTGCGCTCTGCCTTAAAAGCCTCTGCGGCTTCTCTTATCTCTCCTCTTATCTTTGCGGAAACTACCTTTCCGTCAATCAGTTTGGCTGCCATTTTCATTATCCTCGCTTTCGTTTGTTTCCTCATTATCTGCGGTCATATCCTCCGCCAGAGCGCTGAACGAGCTTTCTGTCAGACTACCGTCAGCCGCAGCCGCGATAGCCGCTCTTCTCGTGCGGACACTAAAGAATATCAGCGCGGCAAGTCCTGCGGCAAAGCACAAAAAGCCTATGAGCTGTGATATTCTGAACGGTCCGACGTAAAGACTGTCGGTGCGAAGCCCCTCGATGAGCATTCTTCCAAATCCGTACCACGTCAGATACATGAGAACTATCTGTCCGTCAAATTTTTTCTTTTTATATATTGCGTTGATTATCAGAAATCCCGTAAGATTCCAAAGGGATTCGTAAAGGAACGTAGGTTGATAAAAATATTCCTTCGACCATCCCTCGTGCTGAAGTCCCATTCTCATAAAATAGAGCGGACTTCCCTCTGCGGGGGTTGCGCCGTACGCCTCGCCGTTGAAGAAATTGCCCCATCTGCCGAGGAGCTGTCCTATCATAACGCCGGGGGCGATGCAATCGAGCGCTTTTGTGAATTTAAGCTTTTTCCATTTTGAGACTATAAATATACCGAGTATTCCGCCGAAAATGCCACCGTAAATGGCGAGTCCGCCATTCCAGACAGCTATCATTTCGTAAAGGGAATCATACTCGTCAAGAGTAGTCAGAACGTAATAAAGACGTGCGCAGACGATGCCCATAGGAACTATGACGAGCGCCATATCGATCATATCGTCAAACACGATGCCCTCATGCTTCGCGCGCCAAGCAGCGTATGCGAAGGCAAGAATGATACCCGTCACAATTATCAGGCCGTACCATCTGACCTCTATACTGCCGATGGAAAAGGCAACCTTATTAACGGTAAAGGGCTCAATTCCAAGTCCCGGAAACGATATAGTTACCATTTATTCCTCCCTATTTATCAGCCGTCTGTCTGGCTGGCGTTGCCGTCAAGGGATATAGTTTTTCCAAGGTATGTAGGCTCTACACCCCAAAGGCAATAGAAGAAATCCTTTGCCCTTGCGGCGATCTCGCGAAGATCGCGCGCGCTCTGACCTGCATAGATATTGAGGTCGCTGCTAACGCCCCACGCCTCGATACCAAGCTTTTCGGCTATATACAGCGCACGGTACAGATGATATTCCTGCGTGACGATAACGATGCGCTCGGCAAGAAATATCTCCTTTGCGCGATATACGCTCTCGTACGTCGAAAAGCCCGCGTGGTCACAAAAGACCACGCTCGGATCAATCCCTGAGTCGACCGCTACCTTCTTCATCGCATTTACTTCGTCATAATGCGCTTGACCGTGGTCACCCGACATAAGAAGTCTGTCGGAAACACCCGCGCGATAAAGCTCCATTCCGATATAGAGCCTGTCCCACAGCATTGGCGTGGGTGTGCCGTCCTCGCGCACGCCGCAACCAAGCACCATTATGCAATCGATATCACCAAGATGCGCCGCCTCCTCGGAGGTTATCACGCGCTCCTCTGCCCTCTCGACCACAGCCGCGCTGAGGCTGAAAATGCACACGGCAAGCAAAACGCCGCAAAGCGCGCCTACGGCAAACACCCGCAAAAAAACTCTTTTCGCAGATTGCTTGGAAAAGGAAAACTTTAGTTTTTTAAAAATTGAAGCTATTTTTTCTTTCATCAGTTGGCAAGACCAAGTCTGCGCTCGATAACGTCGGCGGCAACGTCGAGATACTCGTTTTCCATAAGCTCGATCATACCTCTGTCGCAAAGCGCGGCGAGCTTGGGGTCCATGGGAATTCTGCCGAGCAGGTCGTAACCGAAGTCCTCTGCGATCTTTTCGATATGGCTGTCACCGAATATCTTTATCTCCTTGCCGCAATCGGGACATACGGCGTAGCTCATATTCTCAACGAGACCAAGCACGGGAATGTTCATCATCTGCGCCATATTAGCCGCCTTCTTAACGATCATGGAAACAAGCTCCTGAGGGCTTGAAACGATAACGATACCGTCAAGAGGAAGCGACTGGAACACGGTAAGGGGAACGTCGCCCGTTCCGGGAGGGCAGTCAACGAGAAGCACGTCGATATCGTGCCAGATGGTGTCGGTCCAGAACTGCTTTACAGTTCCCGCGATAACGGGGCCGCGCCATACGACGGGGCGAGTCTCGTCCTCAAGAAGAAGATTTACGGACATAATATCAATACCCGTAGTGCTTCTGGGGGGGATCATACCGTTTTCGTCACCCGTGACCTGAGTACGAACGCCAAACGCCTTGGGAACGGAGGGCCCCGTTACGTCCGCGTCAAGGATTCCTACCTTATAGCCCTTACGCTGAAGGAGAACGGCTATCATGCAGGTGACGAGAGATTTACCGACTCCGCCCTTTCCGCTGACGACGCCTACGACGTGCTTTACGTCGCTCAGAGCGTTGGGAGCTTCGTGAAGATCGGCGGGCTTGCGGGATGAGCAATTAGCCGAACATGTTGAACAATTGTGGGTGCATTCTTCTGCCATTGTATATTACCTCGCTATTGAAATATAATTTTACTATATAATTATACCTCTTATATGTTAATAAATCAAGTCCGAGGTGCAAATTTCAATAAAAATTTATCATAAAGGTCTTGAAATTATTTCAAAATAGGTTATACTATTATAGGTAAAATAAGTTAATTCAACCGAAAGGACAAGATTTATGAAAGAACTCAAAAGAAACGCCGCATTTGAGGGCGTAAAAGGCCCCGTACTCACTATCGTTATGGATGGCGTAGGTATCGCCCCCGACGGACCTACTAACGCCGTCTACCGCGCATACACCCCTACGCTTGACAAGCTTCTCACAAAGTACCCCACCGTTGCTCTTAAGGCTCACGGCACTGCCGTAGGTCTGCCCAGCGACGACGATATGGGTAACAGCGAGGTAGGTCACAACGCTCTCGGCGCAGGTCAGGTATTTGCGCAGGGTGCAAAGCTCGTTACACAGTCCATTGAAAGCGGCAAGATGTTTGCAAGCAACACTTGGGCAGAGCTTATCTCCAACGTAAAGGCTAACGCCTCCACCCTTCACTTCCTCGGTCTTTTCTCCGACGGTAACGTTCACTCCCACATAGACCACCTCAAGGCTATGATCACTCGCGCAAAGGTTGAGGGCGTAGCAAAGGTAAGAATCCACATTCTTCTTGACGGACGTGACGTTGGCGAGACGAGCGCACTTGATTACATCCTTCCCTTCGAGGATTTTCTTGCAGGACTTCGCACCCCTGATTTCGACATCGCTATCGCAAGCGGCGGCGGAAGAATGAAGATAACCATGGATCGCTACGAGGCTGATTGGTCGATGGTAGAGCGCGGCTGGCACACCCACGTACTCGGCGAGGGCAGACAGTTCGCAAGCGCGGCTGAGGCAGTTAACACCTACCGTGCAGAAACGGGCGTTATCGATCAGGATCTTCCCGCGTTCGTTATTGCCAAGGACGGCAAGCCCATCGGAACCGTTGAGGACGGCGACAGCATGATATTCTTCAACTTCCGCGGCGACCGCTCCATTGAAATTTCCAAGACCTTTGACGAGGGCGACACGTTTGATAAGTTCGACCGCGTGCGTCACCCCAAGGTAGTTTACGCAGGTATGCTCGAATACGACGGCGACCTTCACATCCCCTCAAAGTACCTCGTTTCTCCCCCTGAGATTACCAACACCCTCGGTGAGTATCTTGCAGGAAGCGGCATTTCCCAGCTCGCTATCTCCGAGACTCAGAAATACGGTCACGTAACTTATTTCTGGAACGGAAACCGTTCGGGCAAGTTCTCCGACGAGCTTGAGACCTATATTGAGATCCCCTCCGACGTAGTTCCCTTCGAACAGCGTCCTTGGATGAAGTGCGCAGAGATCACCGATAAGCTTATCGAGTGTCTTGAGTCGGGCAAGTACCGCTATCTGCGCGTAAACTTCCCCAACGGCGATATGGTTGGCCACACCGGCTCGCTCCTCGCTACCGTTTGCTCCATGGAAGCGCTCGATCTTCAGCTTGCAAGAATCCTTGCGGTTGTCGACAAGCTCGGCGGCGTTGCTATCATCACCGCTGACCACGGAAACGCAGACGAGATGGCAGAGCTTGACAAAAAGACCAAAGCCCCCAAGACCAACGCGGACGGAAGCTACAAGGCGAAGACATCGCACACCCTCAACCCCGTTCCCTGCATCCTTTA
The DNA here is from genome assembly GCA_045544735.1 of Eubacteriales bacterium. GTDB lineage: Bacteria > Bacillota > Clostridia > Oscillospirales > CAG-272 > CAG-390. The sequence continues at coordinate 15,937 of JAZPZM010000137.1, read as the reverse complement.
CGATGCAAGCGGAGAGGGTAAGCTCACGCTTAAGGCTGACGACGGCAGCTTCGGTCTTTCCAACGTTGCCGCAACCGTAGTAAATCTTCTCGGCTACGAGGCTCCCGAAATGTGGGACAGCTCCCTTATCGAGATAAAGTAATTAAACAAAAAAAGCTCGCTGCGGCGAGCCTTTTTTGTTTATGGTCAAAATATACATATACATATAAGTAAATTCATCCAAAATTACCATTGACAAACCGCTATTTTTTATATAAAATATATATATGATTGCTAATTTTATCCTTGCAAGCTGTAAAAAAACAAAAAAGGAGAATTTCATGAAAACCTCTCTTAAACGCATCATTACCGTCGCGCTTGCGGTCCTTATGATCGTACCCGCGTTCATTATGCCGGCCTCCGCCGCAAACATTACGTATGTAAAAGGCGTAAACTCGGTTTCATCTTCCTATAAAAACGGAAAATATTACACATATCTCACAAGTCTTCCCTACACGGGCAACAACCGTACCGACGTTCTTGCCGTTGCTCTCTCCCAGTTGGGATATCAAGAGGGCGCCAGTGCAGGTAGCTATTCGGGAACCGTCGGCGGCGGTAACAACTATACCGAATTCAACTATAACATGGGCGACTGGGGCGTAGGCTACGGCGGCTCGAGCGCTCCTTGGTGCGCTATGTTCGTCACTTGGTGTCTGCGTCAGTCCAAGGTAAACACCATCGGTACGGGTTCTGCAAACTGGTGCCGTAACAACACCGGAAACAAAAATTACATCTGGTGCGAGATCGGTTGTCCCGCTTGGGTTACTCAGCTTAAGAAATGGGGCTATTGGAAGGCTTCCAAGTATGCAGGCGGAAGCTACACTCCCCTTCCCGGTGTCCTTATCTTCTTCCGTTACTCCAGCTCCGCTACACCTGCTCACATCGGTATGGTCCTTTACGCTACCAGCTCCACCATCTACACAGTAGAGGGTAACACAAGCTCCGGAACAGGTCTTGAGGCTAACGGCGGCGGCGTTTATTTCAAGAGCTACAGCGCAAGCTACTCCAACATTCTCGGATACGGCGCTATGCCCTACAACGCAAACGCAACCATCGACTACTCAGGCTCTAAGCCCACCGCAGGTCTTTATATGTCCAGCACGCTGAAGTATCTCTACAAGGATGCAGCGGCTACCACTTCTGCTTCCGTCAATCTTCCCGCTTACACACTCTTCAAGGTTACGGGCATTGCTTCGGGCAGCGGACTCAGCGCAGTTCTTAAGTGCGAATACAACGGCTCTACATATTACATCAAGAACAACTCCACCGACCGTATCATTCAGGTATCCTCGACTTCTTCCTCATCCGGTGATTCGGGTAGCACGGGCGGAAGCACCGACAGCGGAAATACCGGTAGCGGAAGCACCGACAGCGGAAATACCGGCGGCTCTAACACCGGAGTCTACGGAACTTACGTTGCTAAAACGAAGATCAACGTTCGCGCAAGCGCAAGCTCCTCGGGTACGGCAATAGGCTACATCAACGGAGGTCACGCTGTTCAGGTTCTTGAGACCAGCGGCGTATGGGGCAAGATCGTCTACAACAACGGCTACGGCTGGATACATCTTGACTACACGACCACCGATATGACCACGGCAAATACCGGTAACACGGCAACGCACACCGTTACTACGAACTCCGATCCTCTTAACGTCCGCGCAAGCGCAAGCTCCTCGGGTACCGTTATCGGTTCTGTAAACAAGGGCGCTACCGTTTACGTATTCTCCGTTTCGAGTGGTTGGGCGCAGATATACTACAATGATTCTACTCAGAATCAGGTCGTTGGTTATTGCTCCGCAACGTATCTTACCGAGTGCGTATACACTCCCGTAGCACCTCCCGTGACCGCTCCTACCGAGCTTACTCTCGTTACGGGAAGCGCAGGACAGCTCACGGCAAACGGTCTTTACAAGGATAATCATTGCGGAACGACGTATGAAGATATCGTTTCCTCCTTCAACGAGGATGACAAGTACATCACGGTAACTACCGCAAGCGGTACTAAGGTAACATCCGGCGCGGTCGCTACGGGCTACATCGTAAACCTCACCGTTGACGGCAAGGTCATTGATTCTTACGTTATCGTCGTTACGGGTGACGTAAACGGTGACGGACTCATTACCTCGGTAGACCTTATGGCTGCGGCAGGACATCTTGCTTCCTCCTATACCCTTTCGGGAGCGTACGTTTCCGCTGCCGACAAGGACGGCTCGGGTGCTATAGATTCCTCCGACTACCTCTCGCTTAAAAATCTCGTAGACTAATATCTATTGGGGAGTCAAATGCAAAACGCATTTGACTCCCTTTTTAGTGCAAATGATACTGCATTTGTAGAGCATTGGTTGATATGCGCCTCGATCAAGCCTTATTTACATTTAGTTAATACTTTCTATGATATGTGTTAACAAATGTATGGTAAATTTCTACCAAATGCATAGTAGTGCATTCACACTTCATCTAAATTAAAAGGAGAAAATGAAATGAAAAGAATTCTTGTTGCGCTTTTGACGTTTGCATTGGCTTTCTCGATGACGTTTACCCTTGCTTCCTGCAATGACGGCGATTCAAGCAACAGCGGCGATGCTACTACCCCCGCGCCCGTTGAGGAGACCACCGTTCCCACCCCCGCAGGTTACACTCTGTACGACAACGGCAAAATTTCCTTTGCATATCCGAGCACTTGGACAAAGCAAGCGGGAAGCGTTGATACTCTTATGAACGAAAGCGGCGCAGGCAACAACATAACCGTTGCTTACGAGCAGTATTCCGACACCTACAAAAAAATGGACGTTGCTTCCTTCAACACCCTTTTGAAGCCCGCCCTTGAGGCTATGGGAATGACGACCTCGAACGTAGCAGTATCTCAGATCACCAACAAAAACAAAGTTGATATAACGAAGATCACTTATAACGCATCAATGAGCGGCGTAGCTATGAAGCAGACGCTCTTCGTCGTTGCCGCAGGTAACTTGAATTACATTATCACCGTTACCGAGACAAAGACGGACGCGACGCTCGTCAACAACGTTCTTGATACCATTTACGTAATTAAATAATCAATCTGCAAATCCAAAAACAAAAAACGATATGGAAGAAAATCCATATCGTTTTTTGTTTATCTGAACTCCGAAAGATCAGCTTTCAAGAGCTTACGGCGAAGGATGGAATACTCCTCCCCGCCGCGCAGAAGAATGAGCCTTTTGCGAAGCGCCTCAACGAGAAGCTCGGGGCTGAGGTTTTCGTTTGAACCTGCGGCAACCGTTGCTAATATGCGGCACGCGCCATCCTCTGCCGTTACCTCGACCTTGCGAATAAGGGGAATGATGTCTATCTCCTTATCGCCCGATTTTGATTTCTTCGTAACGGTAAGCGGCGAAGTGGTTAGCACCACCGAGATGGACTCCGACATTTTCTCGGCGTTGTCACATTCTATTAAAAATTCATACTCCGCGGCGGCTATATCTGCAAACTTGGTATTAGGAACGTATGCGTCGGTAAAATCAAGCTCTGCCGTAGTCGCAAGCGACAGCCTTTTAAGCAGATCGTCGCAGGGCATATCTCTTACGAGCTTTATGTCAACAAGCTCACACTCGCTCTGTGTACCAAGCTGAAGCGGCAGGGCGAAAACGAGCTTCGGGTGCGGGTTGAAGCCCTGCGTATACCAAAGAGGAAGCTCTGCGCGAGCCAAAATTCTCACGAACGTACGCTGAAGGTCAAGGTGCGATATGTACTGAAGCGCGCCCTTTTTGCAAAAGCGAAGTCTGACGGTGCGCGGCTCGTCAAGCGGCGCGTATTCGTTTACGTTTTTGATTTCGGGCAGCATGTATCCTTACCTCCCAAGCAATTTGCGCCGCAAGCCGAGCAAGCCTCTCGGCACGACGGTGTGGTCTTTTCCGCGTACGCGCGGTTCTTTTCGCGAATAAGAAATTCCTTCGTCACACCAACGTCGATAACGTCCCACGGAAGCACCTCGTCGGTGCTCTTTTGGCGGTTGGCGTAGAAGGCTGTGTCTATTCCCGCATCGGCAAATATCTGCATCCACTTGTCATAATCAAAATACTCGTCCCACGCATCAAAGGCAAAATCGGCGCGTCTTGCAAGCTCAAGCGCCTTTGAAAGTCTGCGGTCGCCAAGTGCAAATACAGCCTCTATATGCGACACACGCGCATCGTGGTGGGTGTATCTTATCTTGCGGTCTGTAATCTTGGTTTTCAGATGCTCCTGCTTGTCGCGGAGCGTCTCGATAGTGTCCTGCGCTTCCCATTGGAAAGGCGTAAAGGGCTTGGGCACGAAGCAAGAAACGCTTATGGTTACCTGCGGATTGCGCTTGCCGTGTCCAGGTGTTGCGTAATACTGCTCGATGGTGTTCTTTGCAAGAACTGCAATTCCCTCGATATCCTCGTAGGTCTCGGTGGGAAGTCCCGACATAAAATAGAGCTTGACCTGCTCCTTACCCGCGCCAAACGCGATAGAAGCGGAGCGCATAAGGTCCTCCTCGGTGACGTTTTTATTTATAACGTCGCGAAGTCTTTGCGTTCCCGCTTCGGGAGCAAAGGTTATCGAGGACGCGCGAACGGACGCGACCTTCTCCATAAGCTCGCGCGTAAATGAATCTATGCGAAGCGAGGGGAGCGACAGATTGACCTTTTTCTCATTCGTCCAATCAATAAGCCCGTCGGTAAGCTCGGCAAGGCGCGTGTAGTCGGAAATTGAAAGCGAGGTCAGCGAAATTTCATCATATCCCGTTGACTTATAAAGGCACTCTGCCTGACGAAGAAGCGTTTCGGGGGATTTTTCTCTGACGGGGCGGTATATCATACCCGCTTGACAGAAGCGGCAACCGCGTATACAGCCGCGGAACACCTCAAGCATTATTCTGTCCTGAACCGTTTCCACATAGGGCATAACGACTGCCTCGGGAAAATACATCTTGTCGATGTCCTCGACGATGCGCTTTTTGACCTTCGCAGGAACGTCGGGGTATTTTGGGGTATAAGCGGCTATAGTGCCGTCCTCGTTATACGTTACGTCGTAAAGCGAGGGAACGTACACGCCCGAAATACTGCGTGCCGCCTCGCGCAAGAACTCTGCCTTCGTTGCGCCCTTCTTCTTCATTTCAATATAAAGGCGGACTATCTCAGGGAGCATTTCCTCTCCCTCTCCGATATTAAAAAGGTCGAAAAAGTCAGCAAGAGGTTCGGGGTTGACAGCGCAAGGACCGCCGCCGATAACGATTGGGAAATCCTCTCCTCTGTCTGCGGCGTAGAGCGGTATACCCGACAGCTCAAGAACGTTGAGGACGTTGGTATAGCACATCTCATACTGCAAGGTAAAGCCCAAAAAGTCGAATTTTCTGACCTCGTCTCCGCTTTCGTGTGCAGTAAGTAGCAGACCGCCCTCGCGCATCTTGGCTTCCATATCTCGCCACGGAGCGAAAACGCGCTCGCACCATATATCATCCTCTTTATTGAGCACACCGTAAAGAATGCGCATTCCGAGGTTTGACATTCCTATTTCGTAAGAATCGGGAAAGCAGAAGGCAAATCGGGCAGACACCTTTTCCTTATCCTTGATGATCTGACCGAACTCGCCGCCCGAATAGCGACCCGGCTTTGAAACTGATTTTAAAACAGAACTTGAAAACATTTTTTCACCTATACACTACGACGGGGCGATACCGCCCCGTCATATAATTTAATCAAGTAGTAATTTGGATATTACCGCAGAGGGCAAAATCGCAATAAGCTGGAACAGCACAACGTAAAGAGGAGAAAGTCCAACACTTGCACCAAGCGCCCCAAGGAGCGATGACACAAGCACTCCCGCGGCGAGCAAGCCGAGTCCGATCATGGCGTTGAGTCTCGTCCACTTATTAAGGCTTTCACTTACGTCCTTGGCATTAAGAAGAGCCGTCCAATCAAGATCGTTAGCAAGCAAGCTGCCGTCTACCGTATCCGTCGCATCCGCCTCTTTCTCGCTTGCGGCGGTTTTTACGACCTTCACAGGATGCTCAAGCTCACCTATCAGATTAGCAAGCAGCTCCTCGTCGATATATGGGTCCGCAGTACGCAATACCGTATTGATACCGCGTGCGGAGAGCTGCTTTGCCATATCAACGAACGCAGGCGCGATGCTATACGTTACGTACAGCTTCAACACCTCAACACCGTCAAGCGCGACGTGAAGCACGATACCGCCAACAACGCTATCGGTAAAGTTCCTATCGGAATATCCCGAAACATAAATTCCGCATTGCGCAAGATATTCGTCGCTTCCGATAGTGTATCTTTTCGTTCCTACGGTGGCGTTTACGCCGCGATGAACAACGCTATCAATGCTTACGGCGTACGCCTCATCCGACTTCTCGTTGCCGAAGGAATCGGCAAATGCGCCGCCTAACTTGTCAAACACGGCGGAAACGTCCTCGACAACGCTATACATATCGCAAGCCCTTACTCCGTCGCAAATAGCAATGCGGCTTATATTGAGCGCACCCTCTCCGAACGCATCTTTCTCGTCAAAAACTACCGTATCCATCTCATTATAATCAGCCATATCAGCCTCGTTTAGCACGGCAATATCCTTACCAAAGCCGAAGCGCGACAACGCAAAGAACGGCAAAATCGCGGAGATCGCCATAAACGAGGGAAGCCCCATCTGAATAACGGTGATAAAGATATTAAACGACTGCACAAAGCCACGGTTTGCCGCAAGAGAGACTATGAAAATAACCATAGCCAGCGCAAGCACGGGAGCAATTATGTAGTTGTATATCTTATCTGCGGGATTGCGGCGGTTGAGACGGTGGAAATAATTGTCGGGAGCGCTTCCGCGGCGAAGCCTGAACGCACGTCCCACGCTTGAAGTGCCAACGCTCTTGTCGCCAGTCTCTGCGGCAAGCGAAGCGGGGTCTATCTTTTCAAGAGTACAAATTCCATCCCAAGACGAAACTTTCTTGAAGGTCGCTATCTCTCTTTCAAGCACGAGATAATCATAGCCCACACAAAGTACAAGTATAAACGCGGCGGGGAAATTATAGAGCGCAAATCCCGTCTGACCTATTACCGCGAGCGTTAAATTATACACCATCGTGAGAAAAACGGAAAGAGACGCCATTGAATACGGGCGCGGGTCGGCTTGGATTATTCCCTTAAAACCATCCCAAAGCTGCTTATAGGACAAAGCAGATGCGAGCAGTAAAAACTGGAACGACATAAGAATGTGCGTCGTGGGATAAAGAACGGGGTCGAAAAATCCGCCAAAGCTTTTGCCAAAGAGGTCGAAAATAAGAAGAATTACTGCAAAAAACGCCGTTCCAACCCCTCTTATGAGCATAACGAGTCTTTCCTTTTCGTACGCCTCTTTTATCGCTGCCTCGTTGTCCTTTGAGCGATATTCGTGACCGTCGAAAGCAAACGCGCGGTCAAGATTGGTGTATTTGGGAGTCGTAACGCTTTCGGTATGCGGCTTTTGAGCGTAATGAGAGTCTGCCGAGGCACCGTATCCGAGAGCCGTCATAAGCAGCACGTCATCGTCGTCAAGATCATCACCGTCCGCGCCCGTATTATCCTCGGTCTCCTCGGTGGCAACGGGAGCGGAAATGCCCTCACTCTTAACGGCTTCGGCAAGGAGCGCCTCAAGCGCGCTATCAAGCTCGGCATCTGCGCCCTGCTCGCTCGCATCCCCCTCGGCGGCATCCGCAAACAGGCTGTCAATGAACTGCGCGTTGAGCGCTTCGTCGTACGGCTCGTCCTGCTCGTCGGCTTGTTCAATCTCCTGCGCCTCCGCGACGAAAGCTTCAACATCTTCCTCGGCGGACACATTATCGCCGTACTCCGCCGCCTCTTGACCATTATCGTCGTCAGCATTAATTTCACCCATCAATTCGGCAAAGATGTCACCGATTATATCGTCCTGATCGGGAGTATATTCGAGCTTTTCCGAAGAATCGGCCGTTGCAGGCGCTTTTTCTTCCTCAACGATCTCCTCCTCGGGAATTTCAGGCTCTACTTCATCATAAAGTTCTTCCTGCTCGGTAGCGGCTTCGATATTTTGGGTATTATCCTCTGCCGCAATTGAATTCTTTTTCAGCTTATCAAAAAATTTCATTTTTCATTTCTCCGTCTTGCAACCTCGTTAAGCACCACCGCAGCCGCGGTAGAAACGTTAAGCGAGTTCACTTTTCCATACATTGGGATAGAAACAACGTAATCGCATTTTTCTTTTACAAGGCGCGACACACCCTCTCCCTCGCTACCGAAAACGATAGCACAAGGACGGTCAAGGTCGGTCTTATAAAGGCTTTCGCCACCCGCCTCGGCGGCATAAAGCCACACGCCAAGCTCCTTGAGTCTGTCTATCTCTGCCGCAAGGTTTACGACCTTTGCGACAGCCATATGCTCAAGTGCGCCCGCGGATGCCTTGGCGGCGGTAGCGGTTAGTCCCGACGCTCTCCTTTTGGGGATGATGACTCCGTGAACTCCCGCACACTCGGCACAGCGTATGACCGCACCAAGATTATAGGGGTCTTCAACACCATCGAGAATGGCGATGAAAGGCATTTCTCCGCGCTCCTTTGCAATAGCAAGGATATCGTCCACGGAGCAATATTCCTTCTCTGCCGCCTGCGCGGCAACGCCCTGATGAACGCCGCCTCCGCAAAGAGAGTCGAGCTTTGGCTTTTCAACCTCTATTATGGGAATCCGTCTTGCGGACGCTTCACCGATTATTACGTTTATCGAGCCTTCCTTATCTCCGCGGCGAACGAATATCTTATCTATCGCTCTGCCCGATTTCAAAAGCTCGCGGACTTCGTTTCTGCCGTAAACTATGCCCTCTGCGGCGCGGTCGGGATATTTGTCCCTATCGCGCTTAATTGGGGCGCGGCGGTTATCTCTTTTATTATCCTGTTGCATATTATCTCCTTAAGTCAAATAGGCATACTAATACAATTATAATTGTTTATATTATATCATATTTATTTGCTTTTGTATAGATTTTTCTGCGAAAAAATTTCGTTTTTGTCAAAAAAACAGCTCTTTTCGGCAAAAGAGCTGTTGGGTTTAGTTTATTTTCAGTATTTTCTTGGCATTTTTTCCCTTGATAAGCGTCAATTCGGACTCGTCAAGCCCAATCTCTTGTAAAAACGCAAGCGTGGCGCTCGGTGCTTCCCACGGCGAGTCGCTTCCGAAAAGCACTCTATCCGCTCCGTGAGCGCGGATAATATCACGCGCAAGCGACGGAGTGATATATTCGGAGATAAACGCAGTATCGAAATACAGAGGTGCGCCGCATAGCTTTTCGGCAACCTCGTCCCACATTTTCCATCCTCCGAGATGCGCCGCGACAAGTATAAGATCGGGGACGGCATCAAGCGCGCGGAGTATCATATCGGGCGTGGAATGGACGGGCGGCGGCAAGCCTATATCGTTGCCCGCGTGAATAACGACGGGCATTTTATTTTTCGCCGCGCGGCGAAGCACCGCGATACTGCACGCGCTGTCGATATCAACGCCTTGAAATTCGGGGTGGAGCTTTAAGCCCTTAATACCTTGTTCGGCGGCGCGATCCACCGCATCGGGCGCGGCGCTGTCCGCAGGATGCACCGAGCCAAATGAGATAATACGCCCTTTGCTCTCCGCGTACGTCTCGGCGGCTACGCGGTTTATCGTCTCCGTTTGTTCGGGTTTCGTGGCAATTGGCAAAACCACCGCCATATCGACTCCCGCTTGGTCAAGCTGTCGAACGAGTCCCGATATCGTTCCGTCAGTTGTAGGGATGCAATCTATCCCCGACACCGCAAGGCTTCCCCGACGAAGCACGTCAAGCGTTCTTGCGGCTATCTTTTCGGGAAAGGCGTGGGTATGAAAATCTATTATCATTTTTATTCACTTCCTTTTGAACATTATTATACCCTCAGAAAATAAAAAAGTCAATAAGTCGCTAAAATTCTATGATTTTTTTGCTGTTTTGGATTGAAAAATATTATGCGTTATGATATAATTAAATTTGTATATTTGTATATTTATGCGAAAGGATAAAAAATATGAAAAGACTTATGCTTGGCAACGAAGCCGCGGCACGCGGACTCTTTGAAGCAGGCTGCACCGTGATGTCCTCGTACCCCGGAACGCCCTCCACGGAGATCACCGAGTTTGCCGCCAAATACAACGAGATAAAATGCGAATGGGCCCCCAACGAAAAGGTCGCCGCAGAGGCGGCGTTTGGTGCATCCCTCGCGGGATATCGCTCCGCCTGCGCTATGAAGCACGTAGGCCTCAACGTTGCCGCAGACCCCCTCTTTACTATTTCATACACGGGCGTTCGCGGCGGTATGGTCATTTTTGTGGCTGACGACCCCGCAATGCACTCCTCACAGAACGAGCAGGATTCGCGCAACTACGCCATCGCCGCCAAGGTGCCGATGATAGAGCCGTCCGATTCCACCGAGGCGAAGGAGTTCGTAAAGATAGCCTTTGAGCTTTCCGAAAAATACGACACCCCCGTACTTTACCGCATTTGTACCCGCACCGCTCACTCGCAGAGCATAGTTGAGGAATGCGACAGAGCACAGTTCGCCCCCATCGCTTACGAAAAGCAGCCCCAAAAGTACATAATGATGCCCGCAAACGCAAAGCCGAAGCACCCCGTAGTCGAGGCGCGCACCGCGGATCTTGCGGAATACGCCGAGACCTCCCCGCTCAACAGAGTTGAGGGAAGCTCCAAAAAGCTCGGCATCATAACATCGGGCATATGCTATCAGTACGTACGCGAGGTGTTCGCCGAGGACGAGGCAAAGATACTCAAGCTCGGCATGCACAATCCCCTGCCCGATAAGCTCCTTCTTGACTTTGCCGCATCGGTAGAGCGCGTAGTCGTTATCGAGGAGCTTGACTCCATAATCGAGCGCCACTGCAAGGCACTCGGCATCAAGGTTGAGGGAAGAAATCTTTTCTCTCCCGTTGGCGAGTATTCCCAGTCCGTCGTAGCAAAGGCTCTCGGCAAGGCTCTCCCCGCTTCCCGCGAGGCGGCACAGCTCCCCGCGCGTCCTCCCGTTATGTGTTCGGGATGTCCGCACAGAGGTCTGTTCTACACGCTTGCCAAGCACAAGCTCAACGTAATGGGCGACATCGGCTGCTACACCCTCGGCGCACAGAAGCCGCTTAACGCCATTGATATGGTGCTTTGTATGGGCGCGTCGATCTCGGGTCTGCACGGCTTTAACAAGGCAAACCCCGAAAACGCGGCTCACACAGTTGCCGTTATCGGTGACTCCAGGTTTATGCATTCGGGTATGACGGGACTTTGCAACATCGCGTACAACGATACGAAATCCACCGTTATCATCCTTGACAACTCCATTACGGGTATGACGGGACATCAGCAGAACCCCACCACGGGCTACAATCTGCGCGGTGAGCCCGCAACGAAGATAAATCTCGAAGCACTTTGCCACGCTCTCGGAATCAACAGAGTCCGCGTGGTCGATCCCTACGACCTTAAGGCTGTTGACACGGCAATAAAGGAAGAGATCGCCGCTGACGAGGCATCCGTTATCATCTCGCGCCGCCCCTGCGTTCTGCTTAAGAGCGTAAAAACTGCCCCCGCATTCAAGATAGACGCGGACGCTTGCCGTAGCTGTAAGAGATGTATGCAGCTTGGCTGTCCTTCCCTCTCCTTCCGCGACGGCAAGGCGAAGATAGACGACACGCTCTGCACGGGTTGCGGCGTTTGCGAGCAGCTTTGTGCGTTTGGCGCAATCAAAGGACAGGAGGCTTAAGCTATGAAAACAACCAACATTATGATAGTAGGCGTTGGCGGACAGGGCACGCTCCTTGCCAGCAAGCTCCTTGGCAGAATACTCCTTGAAAAAGGCTATGACGTTAAGGTATCCGAGCTTCACGGAATGAGCCAGCGCGGCGGAAGCGTCGTTACTTACGTTAAATACGGCGAAAAGGTCTACTCCCCCGTTATCGAAAACGGCGAGGCTGACTACATTATCGCTTTTGAAAAGCTTGAGGCGGCGCGTTGGGCGCAATGCCTCAAGGTTGGCGGAAAAATTATCGCCAACACCCAGCAGATCGATCCTATGCCCGTTACCGCAGGATATGCCGAATACCCCGCAGACGCGCTTGACGTGCTGATCGCCGACGGAGTTGACGTTGATGCTTTCGACGCGCTCACTCCCGCGCTGAAGGCAGGCTCGTCGAAGGCGGTAAACATCGTTCTCATGGGCAGACTTGCGCGATACCTCGGAATTGACGCAGAGGTTTGGATCGACGCTATCGAAAAAAGCGTTGCTCCCCGCTTCGTAGAAATGAACAAGGAAGCCTTCGCGCTCGGATACAATAACTAACCCCGAAAGGACACAAAGCAATGGAAAGAAAATATTGGCAAGAGGAGAAAGAGACCGCCTCGCGCGAAACTCTTAACAAGCTCCAGCTTGAAAGACTGCAAAAAAGCGTAAAAAGAACATACGAAAACGTCCCCATGTACCGCGAGAGAATGGATGCCGCAGGCGTAAAGCTGGAGGACATCAAGACTCTTGACGACATCAGAAAGCTCCCCTTCACCTGCAAGCAGGATCTGCGCGACACCTACCCCTACGGTATGTTTGCCGCTCCTATGAAGGACGTTGTGAGAATACACGCCTCATCAGGTACTACCGGAAAGCAGATCGTCGTAGGTTACACCAAAAACGATCTTGAAGCGTGGGATAATATCGTTGCCCGTCAGCTTATCGCCGCAGGACTCACCGACGAGGATAAGGTGCAGGTAGCATACGGCTACGGACTCTTTACGGGAGGACTCGGCGTTCACGGCGGAGCATCTCTTCTCGGCTCTACCGTCATCCCGATCTCTTCGGGAAACACCGCGCGTCAGGTCGCTCTTATGAAGGACCTTGAGGCTACCGCTCTTGCTTGTACCCCCTCGTACGCTATGTTCCTCGCAGAATCCATTGCAGAAGCGGGACTCAAGCCTGAGGATTTAAAGCTCCGCGCGGGAATCTTCGGCGCTGAACCGTGGACCGAAGGCATGCGCAAGCAGATCGAGGCGGGTCTTGGCATCAAGGCCTACGATATCTACGGGCTTACCGAGGTCATGGGCCCCGGCGTAGCATACGAATGCTCCGAGCAGAAGGGTATGCACGTAAACGAGGACCATTTCATCATCGAGATACTTGACCCCGACACCCTTGAGCCCGTCCCCGACGGCTGTCCGGGTGAGATAGTCTTTACCTCTCTTACCAAGGAAGCCTTCCCCGTTATGCGCTACCGCACGCGCGATATCGGTTCTGTAACTCACGAGCCCTGCGCTTGCGGACGCACGTTCGTCAGAATGTCGAAGCCCCAGGGCCGTACCGACGATATGCTCATTATCCGCGGCGTCAACGTATTCCCCTCTCAGATCGAGGAAGTTCTCATCAAGCTTGGATACACCCCCAACTATCAGATCGTTGTTGACCGCGTGAACAATCTTGACACCTTTGAGGTCAAGGTCGAGCTTAGCGAAACTATGTTCGAGGGCTCTGTCGGTGATCTTTCGCGCCGCGAGCGCGAGATCGGCGAGGGTATGCGCTCCACGCTTGGAATTTCGCCCAAGATAACTCTTGTAAACCCCCATTCAATCGAGCGTTCCATCGGAAAAGCCAAGCGCGTTATCGACAACCGCAAGCTCCACGATTAAGAAGAAAGGCAGGTCGAAAAAATGGCAGTAAAGCAATTATCCGTATTTATTGAAAACCGCAAGGGTATGCTCTCCGAGGTTACCGACGCGCTTTCCGACGCGCATATAAATCTCCGCGCACTCTGTCTTGCGGAGGCGGCTGATTACGGCATCCTTCGTCTCATCGTGGACGACACCGAAAAGGCTGTAAGCATTGTAAGAGATACGGGCAGAACGGTAGTTGTAAACGACGTTGTTGGCGTTATCGTTCCCGACACGCCCGGCGGACTTAACCTCGTGCTTCACACGCTCAACGGACACGGCGTTGGAATCGACTATATGTACGCATTCATCTCCAAGGAAAACGGCAAGGCAAACGTTGTTTTCCGTACGTCAGACGTTGCCGCGGCAGACAAATACCTCTCCGACGCAGGCTTTGAGCTTATATAACAACAAAGAAGTGAGTTGCTTTTCGCAACTCACTTCTTTATATATCTCCACGGGCGGTCTCGGTCCTCGGGTGCGGCGTAGTCTATGCCCACGCGCGCGGTGCATTCGTATTGCGGCGAGGGAGTGCCGTCGTCCTCAATCCATATCGCATCGGACAATATAACGTCCGCGCCGTTTTGCTCGCGGTCTATGCTAAAATACTTCGTTACCCTGCCGGGGCCATTCACAGCCTCAACGCCGCGGATAAGCACCGCCTCGGGCTCGCCCTTCTCCGCCGTGACGATATTCAGCATATTATGCATTCCGTAGCAAAGATAGACGTACACCGTGCCGCCGCGACTCCACATCACGCTGTTGCGCGCAGTCTTGCCCTTGTGGGCATGGCAGGCGGTATCATCCTCGCCCTTGTAGCACTCGGTTTCCGTTATTCTCGAACGGATGACCTCACCGTCAACGCGGCGGCAAAGTATCTTGCCAAGAAGCGCGGGGGCGACTATATCGGCACTTTGGGAATAAAAATCCCGCGTGAGCCTTTTTATTTTTTTGGCTTCCTCACGCCTTGCGGCAAAAAATGAGTTCAATACCTCGGTTGCCGCGTCCGCCATAACTCCGCCCTCGACCTTGAGCCTTGTATCAAGCGGTGTATCAAGCAAATTAAAAAGTCCGCCAAGCGCACCGCCCTTTACGTCCGAGGCGGCAAAGACCACACGGTCTATACGCGCGTTTATTATCGCGCCCGCGCACATAGGACACGGCTCAAGGCTGACGTACATCGTACAGCCGCCCAGCCGCCACGTTCCAAGCACGGCGCACGCCGCATTTATCGCCTCTATCTCCGCGTGAGCCGTCGCTCCACCGCCATTCTCGCGGCGGTTTTTGCCACGCGCGATAATTTTGCCGTCCTTCACTATGACAGCGCCCACGGGTATCTCACCCTCTGCCGCCGCCGCTTTTGCAAGCGTGAGCGCTTCGTTCATATAAAAAATTTTATCATTCATTATTGCAACCTAATATTTCAAATATCGATATATAAAATTATACTATATCAATGCGAAAAAGTCAACAAAAAAAGGATGCTGCGTTTGGCAGCATCCTTTATACGTTTTATTAGTGAATAACGTATCTCTCGGTATCCTTGTCGAAGATGTGGATACGGCTCATATCGAAGGAAACCTTGATATTGTCACCTGCGCGAGAGGCGGAGCGAGAGGATACGCGAGCGGTAAGGGTAGTCTCCTCACCGACCTTGAGGTAGAGATAAATCTCTGCGCCCATAAGCTCGGTAACTTCAACGTCAGCAGTGATAACGCTTTCAGCAAGCTTCTCAAGGCTGAGAGCATCGTCGTCGATGCACTCGGGACGAAGACCTGCGATAACTTCCTTGCCGATGTACTCCTGAAGTGCCTCCTGCTTTGCCTTCTCTGCGGGAAGCTTGAGGGACTTATCCTCGAACTCGAAGTAAACGTCCTCACCCTTCTTGGTGAGCTTACCGTTGATGAAGTTCATCTGAGGAGTTCCGATAAATCCTGCTACGAATACGTTGCAGGGGAAATCGTAAAGATTCTGAGGAGTATCTACCTGCTGGATGATACCGTCCTTCATAACAACGATACGGGTTGCCATGGTCATAGCCTCGACCTGGTCGTGCGTAACGTAGATAAAGGTAGTACCAACGTTGTGGTGAAGCTTGGTAAGCTCGGTTCTCATCGATGCACGGAGCTTAGCGTCAAGGTTGGAGAGAGGCTCGTCAAGAAGGAATACGAGGGGGTTACGAACGATAGCA
>JAZPZM010000136.1:0-2679 GCA_045544735.1 Eubacteriales bacterium | reverse complement strand
GCTGTATCCGGCAGAAGACAAAAGCGCGTCCGCATCTTCTCTCGAAAGCTCAAGGGCAAGACACAAGGCAACAACCGTTTTCTTGCACGGAACGTATTTTTTGCTCGAACGGATCTTGGAAAAGAGTCTTCGATCGATCCTTGCTCTCTTGTAAACGTCGCTATCCTTTTGTCCGGTTCTGTCTATCAACATAAATAACAGTTCATTGAATGAAGCGTCCATATTCTCAAGCAAATAGAGCTGAACCTCACTCATATTGATTTCTGCCATACGAAGCCCGAAGGCTGCGCTTACGATAGGCTCACCGCCTTGTTTGATATATTCTCTGCAAAGCCTTGCTAATTTCTTCATTTTGGCTCACCCTTGGCGGCAAGAAAAGCCTTGAACCGACCCTCATAGCCCGAATAGTCAAAGGCGTTTTCGGCAATCTCCATATCCTCGCGCAGATTGATCTCTTTGAGCCCGCGCAGGTATTTGAAAGCACTTTCCTCAATCCGCTTCACGCTGTCGGGAAGAATGATCCTTGTCGGCGTAAGGAAATAAGGGTAGTCATCAGCTTTTCTGTCGGTAAAAGCACCGGAGCAGATGATCTCAACACCGTTTGGAATCTCAACAGTTTCGTCATATCCGTTGTAACGACAAAGAAAACGCTCACCCAAGACCACAAACTGTTCATCCTTAAGCTTCTCCAAAAACGGAGTTCTACTGAAAGCGGTATTATCAATCTTTATAAGACTGTCCGGAAGGTTGACGCTCTCAATTCCCGTATCCGCGAAGGCATAGAAGCCCAGCTCCTCAACTCCGTCGGGGAGCGTTACTCGTTTCAAATAGCGGCAGTCCGAGAAGGCGAACGAACCGATTTTCTTCAGCGTGGATGGAAGCACCACCTCATCGAGCTTTGCCTCGAAAAACGCCTTGTAACCAATTTCAACAACACCTTCAGGAACAACGATCACATCACCTTTGGCGCGTGATTTTTTGAGCACTCCGTTTTCGATATCGAATTTCGGCAGAGATGCTTCATACTCATCAAGTGACATATCGGAAAGCTTAATTTCAAAGACCAAGCTTTCATCCACCCAGTCGCCGCAAACCTGATGTCCGTCGCTATAGGACAGCCTTGCCGTTTCATTTAATTTGAATATATACTCGCCATCCTTTGGGACAAACAGGGTTATCTCATCATCGGTGAGCCTTTTAACGATTGCTTTTTCGCTATGACCCCAAAGCCTCACTTCACTGCCTTCGGTGATTTGGACATCATAGATGCCGCGATCACCCGCTTTGGAACCGTTTTTTTCGATCGTTTCATCCCATTTGATATGTAAATAGAGTTTTTTTGCCATAAGCATCACTCCCTTTGGCACTTTGTTTTCATTAAATTATGAATCGCTTTTCTTATTATTTTTTTCCTCGCGGCGTTTTTTGAGAGCTGCCTTCTTGCCGATACCGCGAAATGCGTTCTTCATATAGCGTCCCGTAGGATACAAATAGTATTTTCCGTCAGGCCAGAAGCCTTCCTCCATTTCCTGCCACTTGCGGTGGAACCTATCGACCCAATCGAAAATGGCATGACATAACGCATCGTCCTCATTCTCGTCCGAATACACGTTTCCGTCCGCCATAGCACGTCTGCAATATTTCTCGATTTTTATAAAATTTATCAATGCGCCTTTACCTGCATAAATATCTGCAAGTAGCCAGCTCGCCCTTCCGCTTCCTTTGTCCGAAGCGTCCTTAAGAATCTGTATTGCCTGATCTTCACAATTATACTGCGTGTGATATATGCCGATCGCCATAATTACCATAGCCTCGGGGTCTCCTTTTTCCGCATCTTCAATGGCAGCTTCCATTCTTTGCATATGTTTAAGCTCCCACGCTTCTCTTGCTGCTTCCCAGCTTGACATCGCTACACCTCCTATCAAGTATTCTGTTGCGATAATTCAAAGTGATTGTCACGACGGTTTATTTCTTCCATTCCTCGCTATCGGGATCACGGGAAGTCGACAGCGTTGCGTTTTCCCGCATGGCTGCTCGATCGTCTCGGTTTCTTCTGCGCGAAAAAGACCTGTAACACAAGTTAGCGAAATCATCAAAGTTATTAAGAATATACTTTACCTCTTCACTGCCTGTCAGCTCACAATACTGTTTATATAGCTCCTTTGCTTTGGCCGAATCAAATCCTTCGAAGTCTCCATCTTGGCGGATTTTATGATATTTTCCGCAACCGATCTCTGCCATAAACAGAATTTCCTCCGGGGTGGGAGAGACGGACTTTTCCTTTAGCAATTCATACGCTCTTTTTTGCTCAGGCTTGGGAGTCTTATTGATAAAGGAACTCCAAAGCGGCAGATCCGAGAGAAGACGAGCGATCTCCTCACAGCTTTCAGGTGCAGGACGGGTGACTACCTCGTCTGCCAAGGATTGAAGGCTAAAGCATTTTTTGTTTTGGTTACTCATTTGTTATTCCTTTCCTGCAATGTGCTCTTAAAAGTTGAAGAATGCTAAGCACAGCATATCATCCGCGCCACGCAACAGATCATCAATGACAATCTGCTCCACTGCTCCCAAGTCTCGCGGAGCATCCTCTGTTTTTTTCGCAACGGCAAGCAATTGCTCTGCAGTTATATTCTGAGGGATGGGAAATACCAAAATAGCACGAGCGGTGTTGGTATCGAT
>JAZPZM010000135.1:0-9513 GCA_045544735.1 Eubacteriales bacterium | reverse complement strand
GCCTATAGGCTCAGCCTGTGACATGCCCCAAGGGGGCTGGTGCAAGCCACCGGCACGGCCGGTGGTTATGACATTATAACAGCTCGCGCCGTTCAAGTCAAGTAGGGTGGTACAATTTTGAACTTTAGGCTCTGCGGCGTGATGGTGGGCGGAGAACTTCTGCACCGGTGGTGCAGAAGTTCGGAAGCTGCGCCGAAGGCGTACAATACCATACGTACCGTACGGCGAGGGTCAGGGGAGCAAGATCCCCTTAAGCCTTCGGCGCAGCCGACAAGATGGGATGTGAGGACTTATGTCCGACACATCCGTATCTTGCACTTCTCTAAAAATACGTCGGGGGAATGCCCCTGACGTATGCTTTTCTCGCACAGAGAAAAGTTCCTTATGCGCCGCGTCCTCCCGCGATACTCGGCGCGGGAGCGTTGCCAAGTGCCGCCGTTTTCGGCGGACGCCTGCGGCGGGCTTCCGAAACAAGGGGAAAGAGGGGTGGTACAATTCTGACCTCTACGCTCCGAGTGCGGCAACTTTGGACCCAGTGGGTCCGAAGTTCGGAAGCTTCCGAAACAAAAGAAAAAAGGGCGCGCCCCGTGATGGAGCGCGCCTTGCTTTATGCGGTTTCGTCGTTTGCGTGTTCGTCCGTCTGCTCGTCTTCGTCACCCTCAACGTTCTTTTCGGGTTCTGTCATACCGACGACAGCTCCTTCGAAGATCGGGGCAACGTTTACCTTGTTGTACTTCATCATCGGGATATCCTTTCCCGTTTCAATGTAGTGCTTCAAAAGATCATTCCAATCCTTCACACTCTCGCCCTCCACGCTCGGAGTGAGCATAGCGGGGTAGCTCGGATTGCGTGCCGCAAACTTTCTTCCGCCGTCGTCGTTGTCGACAGTTATGACGGGATCGCCGCCGAGCTTCTCCGCCATACTCCGCATCGTCATATCCTTCACACCGCCGAGAGATACGTACACGCCGGGGATCTCGGTCAGGGCGCACAAGCTCATCGCATCAAGCGGCGACTCACAGTAGAAGATAGGTGTGTCTTTGTTTATCTCGTCAATGCAATGTCTAAAGCCCCAAGCGTAATTTGGATTACTACCATAAGCTATCTGCCTGAAGGAGCTACCGCTCAGAGGGGAGCGCATATCTGCTCCTACGATCTTGCCCGATGGCTTTATGACGGGGAATACAACGTATGGGGACTTGTTGCTCGTCTTCTCGTTCCACTTGTAGCCGCCGTAGATCACCCCCTGCGCCATCAGAGCACTTACAAGCGCAGGCGGTATAAGGCGCGTCTTTGTAAGATACGCAAAAGCCATACTGTACGCCGCGCGGCTCTTTTTCGGCAGTTTCTTTTCTTCGAAGACGGGAATGACGCGGGCGGCTTGAGCATCCACCCTCGCCTTGACCGTTTCCATAGCCGCAGAAGTCGGCGCAGCTCCGACGCTTCCGCCCGTGAGCAGATATACCGCATCGTCAAAGCCAATGCCTATGAGCTTCGTCAGCACGTCTATCGCATCGAGTGTGAGCTTGCCCGCGCGCTGCTTGTAATCATAGGCGAACCACGTGCCGTCAGGATTTTCCATAAACACAACGGCAGAAAAGTCGCCGCTTATCCCCTTCTTATCGGTCGTGCGCCATCTGCGCCCGCCTTGACAGCTTCCCGCCCCCTTCAAATGTACTCCGCACATATCGAGCGCACGGCGCAGATCGGGCTTCGATCTCGCCTGTTCAAGCAGCTCTGCAAAGTTTTTTGGTCTTCCCATTTTAATGCTCCTTACATTTTTTGCGAAGCTCCGTGTGCCTTGCTTGCCGCTTCAACACCCTTCGCTCCCGCTTTTATACCTTTCGCTCCAGCCTTAGCCGCCGTAGTCGCCGTTTTAGCTGCAACCTTTGCGGTCTTTGCCGATGCATCCAACACGACCTTGACGGTAGCCGTGATCGCTTCTACGGGAGGAATAACAGCCGCCGCAGTTTCAACCGTCTTTGTCGTAGTAGTGGCTACCGCATCCGTAGCCTTCGCCGCACTCTCAATACCGTTTGCCGCCGCTTCCGTTGCCTTCGCCGCTGTCTTGGATACAGTTTGCGTTGTCCTCTGAATAGGCTTACCGAGGACTTTTGAGAGATCCTTGCCGTTCTGCTTAATATCATAATACGGTGCTCTCTTACCCGTGCTTACGTCATAGCTCTTGTTTGAATAAACGTCTATGGTAAGGCTTCCGTCGGGGTTCGGAGTTGCATCTGCGTCGGGAATACGCGCACTTAAGCATCCGCGCACGTTCGGGATTATGCGGTAATGACCTGCCCACATCATCCAATCTCCACGCGGGATCTTGTGCGTGCTTATCTCAGCCGCCGCAGTTTCAACCGTCTTTGTCGTAGTAGTGGCTACCGCATCCGTAGCCTTTGCCGCGACCTCGATGCCACTTGCCGCCGTTTTCAATCCCTGCGCCGTAGCCTTGGCAGCTTGCGCCGCCGCCTGCGTGGGCTTACCAAACACCTTGCCGAGAGCCTTACCGCTCTGCGTTGCATCGTACGCTGCGCTCTTGCCCGTGCGTACGCCGTAGCTCTTGTTTGAATAAACGTCAACGGTAAGGCTTCCGTCGGGGTTCGGCGCGGCATCAGAGAAAGGAATGCTTGCGCTTACGTAGTCGCGTCCCTTCGTCTTTACGTTGTATTCTCCTCCCCACAACGCCCACTCACCGCGCGGGATCGTGTACGTGCTTACCTCCGACGCCGCTTCAGGCGTCGCCTCGGCAACCTCGTCGGTGAGGAATTCTCCGTATTCCGCCATCCTTTCGGGGTTCGCCTTAACGTATGCTTCTCCATCCGCCTTGTCCGCGAAGGCGATCTCGCCGAACGCTTCTTCGGGGAGCAGGATATCTCCTCTTCCTCCGTCCACGGCTCGTAGGTTATATTCTCGTCCTCCGAACTCGTCCTGCCAAGCTCGTGTAATCTCGAAATCTTGACTGCCTTCTCCGCCGAGAAACACAGAGTATACGTCCCCCTCCTTGGGTGCGAAGTCCGGCTCGATCTTCTCGGTAGCGAAAAGACCGGTGCCGCGGTAGGCGTGTTTGAGCGCGGCTTCAAAGAAATCGTCCGCATCAAAGCTCTTGCTCATCGTCGGCAGCATCTCAGCCTTAGCCGCGACCTCTGCCTTATCTACCATCGTAGCAAGCTCCTTCGGGTCGAGCTTGTTCTTGTTATCGAAATAACGGAATAGCTCGGACTCGCCTATAACGCCGCGCTTGCCGTCCCTTACGTTCTTGTAGCTCGCGCCTTTTCCAAGAAACGCCGCGTACGTGTTCGAGTCAAGCTCTATGAGATTTGAGTTCGGGATCTCTACGGACATTCTGCGCGCCGTTCCGGGAACGTGGAACAGCGTGGAGTCGCCTACGTATCCTCGGAAAAGCCTTTCCTTGTTGAGCGTTATGCGGTCGCAGCCGTCAAACCTACCGTCCATTCCAAGCTCCGAAAGGCGCGCATCTATTTTGTCGTTCACGACTTGCGCCGCGTCCATCTGAAGCTGTGTGTTCGCGTCCGCAAAGAGCTTGCACTCGCCGCGTATGCGCGCAAGCACGAAATCGGGGTTCAGTATAGCCTCGCGTCCCTTGCTCGTCAGCGCGTAGGTGTTGCCGTCGTAGGCAACAAGTCCGTCAAGTTGCGCCTTCGTGAACGTGCTTATCACCCGCCCGCGAAGGTCTGCGGACTCGATGCCCTCAAGCTTTGCGCGTGAGATAGTTACGGGCTTGTTCTTCTCCGTCTTCTTCCAAAATAAAGAAAGATCCGTACGGTCGCCGAGGAACAGCTCGTTCCCTACGAGCTTCGTTGCGTCGTTTCCGCCAAGCTCGCGCACGAGAGAGGCAAGCTCCTCGCTGTTGCCCTTATGTACGTAGCCGCCGCGATACGCGGAGCAAGCATCGGACATCATCTCAAGCTGCTTGTCCTTTACCGCCTTATGCTTGCTCCATCCAAGCTTTGCCCCCTTCCATCCCAGCTTAAATATCCATTTGCTGAAGCGAAAGCTCGTAGACGCTCCGCTCGTCGTAAAGTTAAGGGCAGCATCAATGCCTTGCTCGCCCGATACGTTCATCATCATTTTTGTTTTTCCCCTTTCAATTTATCAGTAAAATTACAATAAGCGCGGCGACGATCGCCGTCAGCGCAATATTCAGCGAGAGCGAGAGAATGAGAGCTACGGGGCGGCGCGCTCGGCGCAGCCTCTCCTCCGTCCTATCCAGCTCTGCTGAGATCTCCGCTATCTTTTTCTCAAAGTCCGTTATCCGTTGGTGCGTTACTCTTGAGCAGTAAACGTCAAACGTGTTTGCCATTTTTGCGGCTACCTCGGTTATCAGCTCCTTCTGCAGAAGCGGCTGTTCCTTGTCCCTTTCGAGAAGCTGCTCCGTCCTCTCTGAAAATCTCGCCGTAGAGTTGTTGAAGCTCGTCAATGCTTCTCTTACCTCTTGCAGCAGCTTCAGCTCCTGCGCTAACATCCTGAAGCGCGCCTCGCTCGGTAACTGCTCCTCCTTCGGCTGTTGCTGCTCCTCCTCTGAGATCAGCTCGCCTGTTTGTTTGTTCATTAAAGCCACGTGCTATACCCTCCTTTGTGTATAATTCTCCGAGGCTTCGTCCCCTTATCCAAGCGCGATCCGTTCCCACGCGCTCCGGATGAAGGAAGGATATCTCCCCTCGGCTTACTTTGGTTTTTACTTCATAAACGTCCTCAAGATACTTGCAAAACTCGGCAAAGCCCGTAGTCTTTGCCCTCGCCGCGCGGATAGCGAGCCTCAGCTCCGCTTTCTGAGTCAGGAACGTGCGCTGACGTATCTGTTCGGGTGTCTTGACGGCGTTCTCTCGGTCAAGCTTCTCTTGCCCCGCACGCCTTATATGCCGCTCCGCCATACCTACCTTCTCGTCCATCTGAGTAGAGCGCAGCTCACCGTTCTCTATAACGAGTCCGCGCCGTGTCAGCCCGTGCGCGTTCGCCTGAGCCGCGACGAACAGCTTTTGGGCATAGAGGTCAGCGCGGCTCGTCCCGATCTTGTGTCCGTCGGTAACGGAACAGTTGTAAACGAGGAAGTGATTGTGCCAATGGTATTCCCCCGTCGCCTCGACCTCCTGCTCAAAGTGAGTCACGACGAGCACGGGGAAATCCCCCCACACGTCCCGCGCGAACTCCACGCCGAGAGCGTGGCATTTGTCCTTGCTCATAAGCTTGCTGTCCTCGGGCGCGAAGCCCTGAACGTAGTGCTTATATTTGAGGGAGTCGTAATCGCGGCAAGCGTTGAAGCGTGCCGCCACGTCGGCGCAGGACGCGGAGAAGTTCTCCGCATCCGCGTTAATAGCGGTTATATGCTCGGTCTTTCTCTTGCGCAGTCCGCGCTCGTCGCGCTCCTGTTCGTACTTCAAATAATCCTCCAGCTTCTGCGGGGTGGCGTGACCGATGCCCTTGCCCGTGGCGGGATCAACTACAGCCTTAAATATTGCCATTGTTCAGCCTTTCCAGCTCGTCAAAGAGCTTGTTAAACGATTTGTTTACTTGTATGCGCAACTTCAAAAGCTCCGTCTGCGCCTTGGTGTTCTCGTCGATGGCGCGAAGGACGGCTTCTCTGTCCCTATCCGCTATAAAGGGATTGTCGCAGATATCCGTCAGGCGATTTGCGCTGAGCTTCAGTAGGTTTCCCGCACGGGCAACGTTGCCCTGCAGCTCGCGCAGCTCGGCAAGATAATCGCTTCCGACGTAGAACGTTCCGCCCGTGCTTACGAGCGAGCGAAGCACCTGAGATTTCGTCGCTCCCGCCGCCTCGCTCGTTTCGTTGAGCGAGTCCAGCGTCCCCGGTCGCAGCCTGAAGGTAACGCGGTCGTCAAGACGTTCTTCAAAGAGTATGCGGCGCAGCTCCTCGTCGGTGAGCTTCCCCGCCTTCGCCGCCGCCTTCAGCTTCGTTGCTTGGCGCATCGTCGGTACGTATCCGCGCGCGCCCATCTCCGCCGCAAGAAGCTGTTGCTGATGCTCGTTAAGGTACGATAGCTCGACTCCCGAATTAAACGCCAAAGCTCCGCTGTCTACCAAGCTAACAAGCGCAGGGTGAAGGTGAGTTATGCGGATATATCTTTGGATCTGCTTTACGCTTTCACCTACAACATCTGCTATTTCCGCATTACTGCGAGTGCCTATTAAATTCGGGTCAACTTGACCCGAATTTTCTTTACTCGGTCGTCCCGCCTTTCTTTTCGCTGCCTCAAGCAGCATACGGTAAGCCCTGCCCTTCTCGCTCGGCAAGAGGTCTGTGCGGTGGGCGTTCTCGCCGACCATTATCTCAACCGCCGTGTCATAGTCAAGCTCGGCGTAGGCGTAGACGAGGCAAGGGAGCGTTTCCATAGACAAGATGTCTGCGGCTCGCGTGCGCCTGTGACCGCTCAAAATAACGTAAGTGCCGTCCTGTTGCTCCCACACGAGCAAGGGCGACGTGATACCCGTGCGGACGATGCTTTCCATAAGCTCCACCATATCCTCGTTATCGAGGACGCGGTACGGGTGATCGGGGAAGGTGCGCAGCTTCCCAAGTGCTATCTCTCTGACCTCTTTAGGTCGTGTAAACGACATTTTCTGCTCCTTTCGTTAACGTTTGCGTATGTTAGGCGTTCCGAAACAAAGAAAAAGTGCCTGCGGCGCGGCTGTTATCCCGCATTTTCTCTTTTCTCGGTGTAATTAGCGGAAAAGGCGAAAAAACTGCTCTCGCGCGGTCTGTTCTTGATATTTCTGCTCCTATCCCTTGAATATGAGGTATAGGTATATGTATAAATATACAATTTCTCATTCTTCTTTTGTTTCAGAATAAAGTCTTTTGTTTGTTGTTTATAGAGGTTAAAATTGTACCACCCCCTACGGCGGGGGACGGATGATAAGGAGCTGTGGCTTCCTTCGCCGATAGGAAAGCGGCAAAGCCTCGCGCGTAAAGCCGACGCAGAGGGGCAGATCTTGCGTCGCAAGAAGCACCTCGCTCTCCTCTGCGGGAACGTCGAAGGTGTAGACGAAGCTGCGGCGCGCCCTCGTCAGCTCGTTCTTAGCGTAAAGGCGGGCGTATTTTTTAAGTACACGTTCCGCATCAAGCTCGGCGGTGTATTTGCGCACAGTAGTCCTTGACAGTCCCGTAGCTTTGGCAATAGCTCTCTCGCTTGCGTAAGATACGCCGTATCGGTTAGAGCGTGCCAAAATAGCAAGATATACGAGGAGCTTTCTCGCGGAAAAGCCCCTCACAAGCTCAAGGTCAAGATAAACGTAGCCCGCATCCCTGCTCCCTCGGAAAATAAGACGGTAGCGGTTAGCGTGCCTCCTGCCGCCCCCGTAGGTGGCGCGTGAGTGGATGATACCGCGCTCCGTCAGCTCTCCAAGCGCGAGCTTTACGCCGCTCTCGGAAAGTCCAGACTCCCCCGCAAGGCTCTTTATTGAATACCTGAACCACTTGCCGCGTGCTATGAAATCCGCACGCTCAAGCACGGCGTAGATCTTTATCGCCTTCCCCGAAAGGGAGAGAGCGAGTACGTCTTTGGTTATTACGGCAGAGCGCATCCCGCTCCCCCCCTTTCTTCGTTAAATCTTTTTAGCTCCGCGCTTTACTGCTCCGACCTGCGCGGCGGTCTTTTGAGTTGTATTTTTAACGGGTGGCAAAGTTCTTTTTTCGTCAACGTCAGCCGCCTTAGAGTTCGGATAGCTGATCTTGTTAAGTATTCTTCCCGACAACATTCTATTGATCTCTCGCGGACGGCGATATCCCATAGTATCGAGGAGCTTGTCAAGGCGGGCAACGTCGTACCACATCAAGGTCTTTTCTTTCGCTGCCGTACGAAGCTCCGAATACACCTGTTCCCTTGCGTAGAAGGTATTGACAAACGTTGACGGTATCTTTTTCCCGTCCTTTGTTGCTTCACCGTTTGGTTCGATAATAGCAACATAAGGATCTCCATCGAGATTTATTTCAGATAACACAAGCAAGATCCTTTCCTTGCCTTCTACCGTTTTTGCCCTCAACGCAGCTACGGGGGTTTCAATAAGCTCAGGCATTTTGAACATAACGACCTCCGGCACGGGATGCTTTCCGTCTTCTTGGAGAGCTTCGCTCAAATGACGCTCGGTATAATACATTGAGTGAGCACCGCATCCGAGTTGCTTCAATAGCTCCGAAGTTTCCCCTACGTGAAGAACGGAGCCATCCTCGGCGTTCTCGACTGCTTTTTTGAACAGGAGATAGCGTTTGCATTTTTCAGCATAATTCAATACGGCGTCTTGAGATATTCCTCCCTTTCTGCGTTCCAAGCGGTCAACGTAGCACCCCGACGGCACTCTTTTAACACTCGCCTCGTATGCGTGGATCGTCTTGCAGGCTGCTAAAAGCTGTTTTATATCCGTCCCCTTTTCGCTATCATCATAAAACAGCCAAGCGGCAACAAGAGCTTTTTGCATTTTCGTCAAGTCGTTTCGATTAGCCCAAGCATTGATGCGAGGCGATGCGGTATATTTCGCCCGAAGCTCAACAACTTCAGAAATAGTTATCTCTCCAGCTCCCTTTACCTCGATGCCGTTGCTTTCGCTCAATGCCTGAAGCCCGCTCGCTATCACGGGCGCAGTATCTGTATGCGACAAGCTAAACCGTTCCCATTCTCGGTCTGATGACCGTGAAATGCCTGTCAGATCCCCCATAAACTTTACAGCCGTTCCGCCCCTTCTGTTCCAATCCACAAGGTTCTTTGTATAATCATCAACAAGAACGTCGCCCGGCAACACACCAAGCGGGATATACGCCGTCAAGTCCATATCGGGTAGATAAGTTACGATATTATCCAACGAAGCTTGCGGACAGTATTTTTTGATCCACTCCCTTTTTTGGATGTAGCAACTTGCGTCGCTCGGATAACTCGTCAGAAAAAACACCTCTGTTTTTCTCTCGTCTATTAACAAATTCACGGCATCAACCATATTGGCATACGGCGAGAGCCTTGTAAAGAAGCCGTTTTCATAGATCCTTTCAAACGTGTCCATAGCTTGCCTTGTTTTAGCAAGCGTATTGTCTATATCAAAGAAGATCCTTCCCATTAAAGTCCGAAGCTCCTTTCCACCCTGCTTTTCTTGCACCAAACGAAGGGTAATTCTTCAACGGCGCACGTGATGCTTGTCTGATCTTCAGGAGATAGCGCAGACAGCGGACAAAGGCGAGTATCTCCCCCTCGCACGTTTCCGACTTTGATACTTTCCGTTATCTCCCCTACGGACAGATCTCCATCATCATCAAGGTATATAGCATATCCGCAAGCAAAGCAAATGCACTCCGCGTAAAGCATACCCGTTTTATCAAGGAAAGAATTGCGACGTTCAAGCGAGTTCTCCTCTGCAGACACGGACTCCTGATAGCGAGAAATCAGTTTGTAATGCTTAGCCGCGATGTTTCTACGTTCATCAGCGTCTTCTTGTGACTCTCCCATAATTCGCCCGATGATGCTTTCTCTCTTTTTTTCAAGTTCA
>JAZPZM010000134.1:0-4613 GCA_045544735.1 Eubacteriales bacterium | reverse complement strand
GCCTCGATGGTGGTCTGCGCCGTAAGCGTTTCCTTGCACGTCGCGCATCTCACGCCGTCGGTAAGTCCCGATTTCGTACACGTCGCCGCCGTTCCCTTGACGGCTTCGGGGGTGTGTCCTTTAGCCTCGATCTTCGTCTGCGCCGTGAGCGTTGCCTTGCACGTCGAACATCTTACGCCGTCGGTAAGCCCGTCCTTCGTGCACGTCGCCGCCGTTCCCTTTACGGTTTCGGGGGTGTGAACGTGGGGAGCTTCGGTCCCGGGTGCAGGAGCTGTGGTTTCGGGTGTCAACGTCGTTTCGGGTGTCACCGTTGTTTCGGGTGTCACCGTTGTTTCGGGAGCTGTCGTCGTTTCAGGCGTTGCCGTTGTAACGTCGGGAACGGTAGTAATATCGGGAGCTGTGGTTTCCTCGGTCGTAACGTCGGGGGCGGTCGTTTCATCGGGGGCGGTCGTGTCCTCGATGGGAGCGGTGGTCGTTTCAGGTGTCAACGTTGTTTCAGGCGTTGCCGTGGTGACGTCGGGAACGGTAGTTTCATCGGGTGTAGTCGTTTCCTCGGTAGGTGCGCTCGTCACGTCGGGCGCGCTCGTGTTCGGTGTAACGGTGGGGGTGAAGCTCGTCGCCTCGCCGTTTGCGGTCGTTCCGCCGTTCGCGGTCGTTCCGCCGTTTGCGGTCGTTCCGCCGCCGCTCGCGCTCTGCGCTTCACATCCGATTGCTGAAAATATTATCACAAAGGCAATTAGTGCCGCTATTATCTTTTTTGTCATTTCTGCGCCCTCCTTTCAAAAAGCTATTGACAAATCTATAGTTTTGTGGTATTATGTTAGTGGAAGAGCATACCGATGACGGTTGCCTCCCGTAGTGAAGAACTAACCGTTCAACTTTGGTCGGCTGAGGCGGTTAGTTCTTTTTATTGTTATTCGCATCTGAAACGATGCTGATGACAAATGCTATAAGCGTCAGAACTGCAAGCAGCTCCGAAAGCGTTACGTACATTGGCATCACCTCCTCTCCCGAGGAGGTTTTTTCAATTAAAAGAATTTTGACCTCCTCGCACAGAGTAGCCCGTGGGCTTCTATGTAAGGGAGTCAACCGCCACCGTTTCCGAGGCTTTTCCAAGTCCTCGGAGAGCTTCAATTGAAGCTCGGTATGCTCCGCAGCGCGACACTCGCGCCACTTGCGTCAGGTCAGCCTGACGCCTTTTTTATTATAGCACCTCGCTCGCCTCTTTGTCAAGGCTTGCGGGGGTATAATCGTTTATACAGGATTGCGGGTCGTATACGTCCTCCCATTCGGGAAAACAACGTAAAAAGTAGTCGCACTCGTCACAGCAGCACTCGATGGCGCGTCCTTTGTCGTCCGCTTGCTCGCCGTTGCCGAGGCACTTTTCAGGCTCACCGGGGGAAAGCTCAACGCCCGTAGGGTCTATTACCTTCATTTGCCGTTCCTCCATATCATCACCTTGAGGAGCGTTGCGCTATGCTCGAAGTTCTTAACGTCCTCCTCGCTCCAGCGGTTCGGGATAAGTGCTAAAACGTCCGAAAGGCTACGCTCAAGGGCAGATACGGCTCTTTTGTATTCCGCATCGTTTCTTCTCGGATCGCTCGCCTTCTCGCCCTCGGCGGTAAGCTCAAGCTTGCGCCGCAAAAGCTCCGTTATGTCCTCTACGGGAGCTTCGGGCTTCGGTTGCGCTTCGGGCTTCGGTTCGGGAACAAAAGAAACGGTAGGCTCGCCCTCGATGCGGATCGCGACGGGGCGGGGTTCGCTCGCTCTCGTTATTATCGGCGCGGGGGCAGGGGGAGGAGCGAAGGGATCTTCGCCGCGCAGAATCGCGCGCACGTCGTCCCTCGTAAGCTCGCGCTCCGATTTTCGCATAAGCTCCGCTTGCTTGAGCGAGGGCAGGCTCGGTTCTTGGCGGATAAGCTCCTGCTCGCCCTCCGAAAGATAGGAAAGCTCGACGGCTGTGCGGAACGGCAACGCCCCGCTGTCTACCATATCAAGCAGGGGCTTTATAAGGTATGTAAGGCGGATGTAGCGTTTTATTTGCGTTGCGCTGTCGCCGTTGTCCTGTGACAACGCTTCGGCGGTGTTTAACTTTAGACCCAGTGGGTCCGAAGTTAGATCGGTGCGTTTGCCCTGCTTTTTCAGAGCCTCCATCTTTATCTTATATGCAAAAGCCTTTTCGCTGGGCAAGATCTTCTCTCTGTGGAGGTTGGTATCCACCATAACTATGGCGGCTTCCTCGTCGGTGTAGGGCTTTATGATTGAGGATATCTCGGACAGTCCCGCGCGCCTTGCCGCGAGTGTTCTGCGGTGTCCCGATATCTTCTGATAGCGTCCGTTTACCTCGCGTACGATGATGGGATTGAGAACGTCGCCCGCTTCGCGTATGCTCTCGGTAAGCTCCTCAAGGGCGGCATCCTCGACCACGCGGAAAGGATGATCGGGGAAATCATCGAGCTTATCAAGCGGTATCTTTTTAACTACGCTTGCGCGCTCGCGGTCTATCGTCTTTAGGCTCTCAGCGTTCAGTATCGAGCTTATGTTTAGACCATTTCCGAATTTCTTTGACATTTTAGTTATCCTCCTCTCAATTAAACAAGAACTGCATCGTAGACCAACCTTATCAAAATGACGATCCCCAACATAAGGAAACACCACTTTCGATTTTTCTTTAACGCTGCCTTGGGGTCTTTTTCAAAGTCCGGCAACGTTTTCCAGGATATAACCATTCCACTAACTACAAATATTAGCACACATACAACATTGATTGGCTCAAACATCATTTATCCTCCTTTTCGTTATCCTCGGCAGCAGGGGTGTGCTCGCCTCTGCCCCATTTCTCGTATTCGCTATCCGTCATTCCTAAAAACTCTTGAAGGGTGTTTCCCGTATCGTGCGTGTGCCAATACTCTACACGCCCATCCAAATCAGACGGGATATCTTCGCTTTTTTCGGGGGCTTCTTCTGTTTTTTTCGGCATCGACTCGAGCAAAGCAATTAAAGAAAAGACTAACGCCAATACCAAATAATAAGAAAGTAAAGAAATGGGTGATTCTACAAACGATAAAAGTGAGGAGGGAAATGAGGTGGATATGAAATATATAACCCCTGCAAGTAAACAGCCTAAGAAAAAGAACCCCATCGCCTTTAGAACTAATACAGGCTTTTTATTAACCACACTGTAATATAATTCCATAACTCCCACTACCGTGAGACCTCCAAGTATTACCATACACAAAGCTAAGATTATACTATCCATCATTTATCCTCCTTAACCTTGAATAAGGGAGTATATCCGTTCATTCTACGATACCAAGCTACCACCTCGGCATCATCAATTTGCACCTTTTCTCTTTTGGCGCGGCTTTTAGTATAGAGTCGTTCTTTTTCGATTATCTCAAAATCTTTTCTTGAGTACATTGGTAAGCGCGTTTTTTTGCACCATTCCGCGCGGTACATTTTATAATAAGTATTATAACTTTCGTTCGTTTGCTTGAGATATTCCATTATCATTTATCCTCCTTTTTGTATGCAATATATTTGCCGTTTTCATTGTAGTATCCGTTGCCATTGGCAACGTCAACGGCGTGTGTATCAAAGTCTGCATCAGTTCCGTATTCCTCGCAAACTATCAAGCGTCCGCTATCGTCAATATATCCGCCTACGCTTTCATCCTGATACCATTTATATTCTTTATTCTTCATCAGCTTAATTCTCCCTTCAGATATGCCTATTTAGATATTCGCTCAACAGCTCACGGTAATCCTGCGCGACCGTGCTTTTCGACGCGTAGGAGATAAGCGGCTTATCAAACGTCGCCTCTCCGACCTTGACGCTGCTTCTGATGGCGGTCTTCATAGCCTTATCGCCCATCAGCATAAGCAGCTCCTTCGAGTATGCGGAGAGGTTCGTGCCTTTTTGGTACATAGTAAGGAAGCATCCCGCGAGCCTCAGCTTCGGGTTGTATTCCTGCACCTCGTTTATAGCATCCACGACATAGCTTAGTCCGTCAAAGCCGTATTTGTCGGCACGGACAGGGACGAGCACGTCGTCGCACGCGGCGAGTACGTTAATGACCGTCATTGATATGTCGGGGGGACAGTCTACGATGCAGTAGTCGTAGTCGCCCTCAAGCTCTGCGAGCTGGCGGCGCAGTCTGAGCTGTTGAGGACGGGTGCTGTCAAGCATTACAGCCTTGTTAGCGTTCATCAGAGCGAAAGAGCTGCCGATGAGATCCACACCGTACTCGGTTCGGATAACTGCATCCTTTGCAACGGGCGAGCGCGAGGTCATAAGGTCTGCGGTCGTCAGAGTCGGAAGCTCCTTCGTCAACGTGCGCGTGGTGTTAGCCTGCGCGTCGGTATCGAGGACGAGGACGGGCTTGCCGTGTTCGGCAGCGAGGAGCTGCGCAACGGCAAGCGCCGACGTTGTCTTTGCAACGCCGCCCTTGATGTTAAGAAACGCGATGATTTTCATTTTTTCTTTCCTTTCTTTTTCGGCTGTGCCGTTTTTTCTTTCTTTGTGCGTAAGCCCCCGACAGCCCGAAGGCTGTCAGGGTGAACCGATAGGGAAGCCAGAAAGAAAGAAGATCTTCCCCCACGGGTGCGCACCCG
>JAZPZM010000133.1:0-17005 GCA_045544735.1 Eubacteriales bacterium | reverse complement strand
GAAAAAAGACCGTTTTTTTCGTCCAAAAGGATGAAGAAAGCGGTTTTTTTAAGGTAGAAATCCTCACGGATTTCGATTTTTTATACGTATTTTTTAGCCGCGATTTTGCCATCACGCGTACCCTCGTACGCCGACGACGGCAAAATCGCGGCTTCTGCATCTAACTGAGACAGCCCCTTTTTGGCGGAATCGTGCTTTTCAGCCATCCGATAAGCTCCTTGTCGATCACTCCCGTTATTACGGATAAAAGGACAAATATTGCTATAATTGCCGTTGCTTGCACGGTTATTGAAAGCCACGCGGGAAACGAGCCGAGGGGGATAAATCGGAATAAAAAAGTGCAAATTTTTGACGAAAAAACAAGGCAAATAAGCGGTGCTGCCGCCCATTTGAACGGCTTGAACGATAGTTTGGCTTTCGAAATAAGCCGCGCCGCGCTGAGCGAAAAATTGATAAGCTCGCTGATGTAAAGCACGGCGATATAACCGTAAACGCCAAAGCGCGGCACGAGCGTGTAGACGAGTATTACCGACAGCGCCGCGTCTGCGATATTTACTTTCATAGTAAATACCTGATCGCCAAGCCCCTTTAGCATCGAGTCTGTGACGGTATCAAGGTACATAATGGGCAAAAGCGGCGCGATGGCTGAAATGTATTCAGCCGCCCTCGCGTTGCCGTAAACTCTTACGCCAAACGAGGACGAGCATACCGCCATTATCCCCGCCGTTGCAAGTCCGAAAAGTATGGTGAGCCGCCAGCTTCTGGTGGCTATATACGATATTCTTTTTTCGTGAGAATGCGAGGCTGCGCCTGCGATCTCGGGCACGAGCAATCCCGTGAAGGAATTGATAAACGCATACGGAAACATCACGAGCGGAAGGACCATTGCGCTGACGATACCGTATTCCGCAAGCGCATCGGAGCGCGTCGCGCCAAAGGCGACAAGACCTGCGGGTATCAGAATATGCTCAAGCGTTGTCAAGCCCGAACGGACGTAGGTGCTGAGCGCAACGGGGAGAGCTATCCCGAAAAGGCGGCGCGTCAATCGCCGCGCTTCACCGCTTGATACGCCGTCCCGTGTAAGCCTTCTGCGGTCGAAAAGATACAGCATAAAGGAGAAGGCGCACGACAGCACCTCCGCAAGCGCACCGCCGAGAACTATCGCGGCGCAGGCGTATTGTGCGCCGCGCGGCAAAAGGTGCGTAAGCAGCGTTGCGGTGGCGTATATTTTCACCGCCTGCTCGACGAGAGCGACCCCTGCGCTTTTCCACGCACGGCGCACGGCGGAGAAATATCCGTTGAGTGCCGAGCAGACAGATATTGCTGGTAGCGATATCGCGAAAAGGCGAAGCGCAAGAATGACTCGCTCCTCCTTCAGCCAAAGGGCGGCAAGCGGCTTTGATAGTGCTATCAGCAGTACCGACGCTCCGATTCCGAAGGCTAATGCGTATGCGACAGCACGCCGCATTGCCGCCCGTATCTCGCCTCCGCGCCCGTCGGCTTCGGCTACGCAACGCGTGGTGGCAAGGTTTATTCCCGATAGCGCAAGCGTTACGGCAAATCCCCAAACGTTTGCCGCAAGCGAGTAAAGCCCCATCGCCTCTGCGCCCACGCGGCTTGATACGTACACGTTAAAATATACGCCTACGCCGCGCACTACTATTGCCGAAGCGCAAAGCAAAAGAGAGTTGTAAAGTATGCTACGGGCGCGTCCGCGCCGAGTTTCGTTGGTATTTTCCATTTTTCACCTCACATCAATGCTAAATGATATTCGCCACACCTTGTATAAATGCGTGAGCGCGGGTGAAAAGGAGCAGGGGTGAAAAGTGTGTGGATAAAATAATAAAATAATACTAAAATACATAAAATTACTATTGAAAAAATATTATTTATGTGTTAGAATATATATTAACACATCTCTATTTTCAGGTGGCTTTGGATATGGAAAATATAAAACAATTGATCTCAACGGCAAAAGAATGGTTTGACAAGTATTTTTTGGCAGTTGTTGCCGAAATGAAGTTTACCGACGTTTTGGATATCTTTATCCTCACGATGATGCTTTTCTTCCTCTATCGCTTTCTCAGAGAAAGGCGTGCGGGCAGACTCGCAAGGGGACTTATCTTCGTCGCGGGTGTTTTGGTGTTCAGCATAGTTCTCAATATGCGCGCGATGCAGTTCATACTTGAGAACTTCTATCAGGTTGGTATGATCGCCATTATCGTAATATTCCAATCGGATCTGCGAGCCGCGCTTGAACGCTTCGGATCGACTCCCATAAAGAATCTTAAAAACAGCTTTTCTCCGAGCGATTACAAGGCTATCGTTGAGATGGCGGACGTTATCAGCGAGGCGGCGGATTCTCTCGCAAGAACGCAGACGGGTGCGCTTATCGTTATCGAACGCTCCACGAAGCTTGGCGAATATCTCGGTCAGGGAGTCCTTCTCAACGCCGAAATGTCAGCTCCGCTCATCCGAAACATATTCTTTAATAAAGCGCCTATGCACGACGGCGCTCTTATAGTGAGAAATCGCAGAATACACGCCGCGGGCTGTTATCTGCCGCTCTCCAAAACCGATCTTAACAAGGACCTCGGCACTCGCCACCGCGCCGCGCTCGGCGTTTCCGAGGTGAGCGACGCTATCGTTATCGTCGTTTCGGAGGAAACGGGGACGATTTCGATCGCAGTAGGCGGAGATCTTACCAGAAATTATAACTACAGCTCGCTCAAGCAAGCTCTGCTCAAGCACCTCGTTCCCGTTGAAAACGTCGCGGGAAAGCGTCGCCTTTTCGGAGCAAAGAGCTCGACGAACGATAAAAAGTGAAAGAGGGTAAACACAGATGAATATTTCAAGTCCTAACTATTTTGAGGACGGTACTGCCAAAAAAAGAAGACCTTTTCTGATTTTTCCGTGGCTCGTCTGTCTCGTTACCGCCTTTGGCATCTGGCTCTACGTTATGAACGTAAATTCCGACGTTTATGAAAAGACCTTTACTCTTATTGATATCGCCGTTGAAGGCGCGGAGGATATGGAGAGCCTTTCCAATCTTTCCGTCGTCGAGGTTGAGGGCGGAAAGCTCAGCGTGACCGTTACGGGATTGCGCTCGGATATCGCCGAGCTCAGCGCCGATGATTTTGTGGCGTACATCGATATAAGCACGCTCGACACCGCAGGCAAGCACGCCTGCGAGGTCAAGCTGAAAACTCCCGCAACCGTTTCCGTTACCGCTAAAGAGCCCTCGTCAATATCCGTTTCGGTGGATTCGATCAAAACCGTTGAGGTGCCGGTCGTTGTAGAAAAGTCGTCGTACTCTATGAGCGCCGAGTATTACCTTGGCGAGATAACCACCGACATAAGTTCCGTGAACGTAACGGGTCCCGGTACTATCGTTGACCGAATAGTTGCCGCGCGTGCCGATATAGGGCTCGGCACACAGCTCATTCAGACGAGCCTTACTCAAAGGCTGGAGCTTACTCTCGTCGGCAAGGATGGCAAGGTGGTGGAAAGCCCGTACGTTTCCGTTGATAAATCGAGCGTTACCGTAAATATTCCCGTCCGTACGGATGCGACGGTTCCGCTTAAATACCGTTTTGCTGACGGATATGATTCAAGCCGCGTTGATAAGGTCGACATTTCCGTTTCTTCCGTCGTTATAACGGGAGATCCGCAGGCGTTGTCGAGGATATCCGAAATAGTCGTTTTGGTCATAGACGATACCGTTGCCGCGGAAAATCTTGTAAACGTGTCCGACCTTCTGCCCGACGGCGTTACTGTGAAGGACGGATGCGCAACCGCTATGATAAAGGTGACGTTCAAGCCCGCCTCCGTCGAGGGCGGCACGGATGTGCCTACCGACGAGCCTACCGACGAGCCGAGCGTTCCCGCAACCCCCGAAGTGACCGAACCCGAGGACACCGAGAATGCCTGATATCAGAAGATTTCTTACGGGGAGCATCACGCTCCCCTTTGAAGCCGATAGCGGCGAGGCACTTGCGGCGGCACGCCGCATGGCAAAGCGTGCGGGACTTCCGCACGCGGACGGCGAATACGCGATATACCGCCGTTCCGTGGATGCCCGCCGCCGCGACGAGATAAAATTCGTATACACCGTGCTTATCTCTTTCCCCGCGCCCGTCTGCCTTGAGAGTGCTTCTCTTGACAAGGCGGGGCTTCGTGCCCTTACGGGGGATGAAATAGAGATAAACTACGGTACTGCCGTGGCGGGAGGCAGACCCGTTGTGGTCGGAAGCGGCCCTGCGGGAATGTTTTGCGCTCTTATGCTTGCGGAAAACGGCTACCTCCCGCTCCTTATCGAGCGCGGAGCTCCGCTTGAGGAGCGCGTGCGCACGGTCGGAGATTTCTTTTCGGGCGGTGTGCTCGATACCGAAACGAACGTAATGTTCGGCGCGGGCGGCGCGGGTACGTTTTCGGACGGAAAGCTCGTCACGCGCGTCAACGACCCGTATACGCTGTACGTTCTTTGCCGCCTCGTTGAGTTTGGTGCGCCAAAGGAGATACTTTGGCAGGCAAAGCCGCACGTCGGCACGGACCTTTTGCGCGGCGTGGTCTCGCGCCTTCTCGCTCGCATAAGAGAGTGTGGCGGCGAGGTCGTGTACCATTGCCGTCTTGACTCAATAACGCAGAGCGGCAACGAGGTAAGGCTTTCTACCTCGAATGGAAAAATAAAATGCGGAGCCGTCGTGCTTGCCATAGGTCATAGCGCAAGGGACACTTATACGTCCTTGCTTCGCGACGGATTTGCGCTTGAACCGAAGCCCTTTTCCGTCGGCGCGCGCATAGAGCATAAGGCGGACGATATAGATGCCGCGCTGTACGGAAGATTTGCGGGCGACAGCCGACTTGGCAGAGCGGAATACGCGCTTTCCGACACCAAAAGCGATAGGGGAGTTTATACCTTCTGTATGTGCCCGGGCGGCGAGGTCATCGCGGCGGCGAGTGAGGTCGGCGGAGTCGTTGTAAACGGTATGAGCAACCACGCAAGGCGCGGCGAAAACTCAAACAGCGCAGTTCTTGCAAGCGTTTTTCCATCTGATTACGGCGCAAGAGTCGAGGGCGCGATAGAATATCAAAGGAAAATAGAACGCGCGGCGTTTGCCGCGGCGGGCGGTGATTTTTCCGCACCCGTCGAAACCGTGGGCGATTTTCTTGCGGGAGCAACTTCGCGTTTATCGTCACCGAGCCGCATATTGCCCTCGTACACGAGGGGCGGCACGTCGGTGTGCGATCTTCGCCGCATATTGCCCGCACCTATCTGCGAGGAGATGGCTCGCGGTATTAAGATTTTCGGAAAGCGCATCAGCGGCTTCGACGCGCCCGACGCGCTCCTTACGGGAGTTGAAACGAGAACGTCGTCGCCCGTCAGGATACTTAGGGACGGCGCGCGCACCGCGTGCGGCGCAGACCTCGTCTACCCATGCGGAGAGGGCGCGGGCTATGCGGGTGGCATAACGAGCGCCGCACTTGACGGCATCAAGACCGCCTTGGCTATAATGGCAAGATTTGCCCCCGATAAAAAATAAATTTTTAAGAGTGTTTTTATGTCAACTGTAATTGAAAAAAAGAAGCACAAGAAAATATGGAGCGTAAAGCCGCAAAACGCAAATGACGAGCTTGTGGGGAGCGTTTGCCGTGCATTCGGTATTTCAAGGGAATGCGCATCTCTCGTTTGTCAGCGTGCGGAAAACGATGCGGATGCAGTCACGGCGTTTTTGAAAAAAGACCGCGCCGTTTGGCGCGACCCCTTTATTCTTG
Organism: Eubacteriales bacterium; assembly: GCA_045544735.1. Classification (GTDB taxonomy): domain Bacteria; phylum Bacillota; class Clostridia; order Oscillospirales; family CAG-272; genus CAG-390. The sequence continues at coordinate 11,230 of JAZPZM010000133.1, read as the reverse complement.
CGGATATGCACGCGGCTGTCGTGCGTATAACGCGCGCCATTGACGCGGGCGAGATAATTGCCGTTTACGGCGACTACGATGCCGACGGCGTTACCGCTACGTCGCTTTTGTATCTTTACCTCGTCTCGCGCGGCGCTCACGTCGGATACTATATCCCCAAGCGTAGCGACGAGGGCTACGGCATGAGCAAGGAGGGCGTTGATAAGCTCGCCGCGAAGGGTGTTTCTCTCATAATTACCGTCGACACGGGCGTTACCGCCGTGTCGGAGGTCGAATATTGCCGTACGCTTGGTGTCGACGTGGTAGTTACCGACCACCACGAATGTCTTGCGGAGCTTCCGAGGGCTGTTGCCGTGGTCGACCCCCACCGCCCCGATTGCCCATATCCCTTCAAGGAAATGGCGGGTGTCGGCGTTGCGCTGAAGCTCGTTTGCGCGCTTGATACGGATAGGGCGCAGAAGAACGGAGAGGATACTGCGCTTGCGGTCGAAGCTATACTGAAGGAATACGCAGACCTCGCCGCCATCGGAACGGTAGCGGACGTTATGCCCCTCGTCGATGAAAACAGATTCATCGTTTCGGAGGGAATAAAGCTTATCGAGGCGCGTCACCGCCTCGGTGTAAGCGCACTCGTTGACGCCGCGAGCGGCGCAAAGGAGGGCAAGGAGGCGCGTACGGTCGACGCGACCTTCATCGGCTTTGGCATAGCGCCGAGGATAAACGCCGCGGGAAGAATGGAAAACGCATCCGTCGCGGTGGAGCTTATGCTTGCCGACGATGCGGAAACGGCAAGGGCGGTGGCGGAGTATCTTTGCGAGATCAACCGCACGCGCCAGACCGTTGAAAACGCTATAATCGAGGAAGCGCTTGAAAGAATATACGACGAGCATGATCTGCGCCGCGATAAGGTGATAGTTCTTGCCGACGACGGCTGGAATCACGGCGTTATCGGTATAGTTGCCTCAAGGCTCGTTGAAAAATTCTCGATGCCGACGATACTCGTTACCTTCGACGGCACGGATCCCGTTGCCGAGACCTCGCCTCACGACGTGGGCAGAGGGTCGGGCAGAAGCATCAAGGGGCTTAATCTCGTCGATGCACTTACAGCTTGCTCGGATTGCCTTGTAAAATACGGCGGACACGAGCTTGCCGCGGGTCTTTCCATCGAAAGACGCGCACTTCCCGAATTCCGCCGCAGAATAAACGAATATGCAAACGAGGTCTTTGCCGACGGCGAGACGGAGATCGTTATTGAAGCCGACGGAGTGATCACGGCGGAGGCGATAACCTTGCCGCTTGCCGAGGAGCTTTGCCGCGTAGTCGAGCCTTGCGGAGCGGGCAATCCCTCGCCGCTTTTCGTGCTTGAGGGCGCGACGGTCACGGCGGTAAGAGGTGTCGGCGGCGGAAAGCATTGCAGAATAACGATCGAGGCAGGCGGAAGACATTTTACCGCGATGTATTTTAATATCAGCCCCTCGGAGCTTGCCTGCGACGGCGGAGACAGCGTTGATCTGCTTTTCGGCATAGGCGTCAATCGCTATATGGGCAAAAAGGAGCTTCAGCTCATCGTCGAGGACGTTCGCCCGTCCGCACTTGCGAGTGCAAGGCGCGAGAGCGAAAAAAAGGTACTTAACGATATACTGTCGGGCGGTAAGTTTTTCGCATCCGACGGATATCTTCCCACAAGGCGTGACCTTGTAAATCTATACGGCATTATCTGTGAGCTTGCCGTGGACGGAAGCGCAACGCTTACCGACAAATACGCGCTTTATCTGCTTTGCACAAAGCTCCCCGAGCGCGAGCGCGTCGGGTACGTAAAATACAGACTTATGGTTGAAATATTTGCCGCCACGGGAATATTCAAGGTTCGCAAGAGCGATTGCGAGGACGGCGTTGTCTCGTTTGAGACCGTGGAGCATAAGACTAAAATAGACATTGAAAATTCAGAGCTTTTCACACGACTCAAGGCACAGTGCGTTGAGCGTGTAAAGGAGGATACATGAACAACGTTTCAGGCAATATCACGCAAAGCGTAGGCACGGAAAGACTGCTTGGAATACTTAAGGGTACGGGTAAAAATTATAATACCGAAAAGATACTTCGCGCCTATTGCTACGCAAATACTATGCACGAGGGACAGTTCCGCGACAGCGGCGAGCCGTACATTTCGCACCCCCTCGCAGTTGCGGAGATAGTGGCGGGGCTGGAGCTTGATACCGATTCCATCTGCGCCGCACTTCTTCACGATACGGTGGAGGATTGCCCCGACAAGACTAATCTTGCGGAGTTGGAAAAGCTTTTTGGTCCGACCGTAGCAATGCTCGTTGACGGACTTACCAAGATAGTCGTTCTTGCCGTCGAGGACAAGGAGGAGGCGCATATCGAGAACCTTCGCAAGATGCTTCTTGCGATGTCAAAGGATATCCGCGTTATCTTTATAAAGCTCTGTGATAGGCTTCACAACATGCGTACGCTCAGCGCAAAGCCTGAGCATAAGCAAAGGATAACCGCGCTTGAAACTATGCAGGTCTACGCGCCGCTTGCGCACCGACTCGGTATGCAGCGCGTCAAGCAGGAGCTTGAAAATCTCGGACTTTTCTACATCGACCCCATAGGATATGAGGAAGTCCGCACCGACGTGGACAAGAAATACGGTCAAAATCAGGATTTCATCGAAAATATAAGAACTATAGTCGATGGAAAAATGCGCGAATATAATATCGACTTCACGCTTGAGGGAAGAATAAAGACCGTTTACAGCATCTACAAAAAGATGTATAGTCAAAACAAGAATTTTGACGAGATATATGATTTTTACGCGCTCCGTATCATAGTAGAAACGGAAATTGAGTGCTATACCGCGCTCGGCGTTATACACGAGATGTTCCACTCCATACCGGGTAGATTCAAGGACTACATCTCAACTCCTAAGCCCAATATGTACCGCTCGCTCCACACTACCGTTATCGGACGCGACGGTATACCCTTCGAGGTGCAGATAAGAACGCGCGAGATGCATCAGGTCGCGGAATACGGCGTTGCGGCGCATTGGAAGTATAAGAGCGGCGAAAAATCAAGCGTAAATATAGACCAAAAGCTTGAATGGATAGCAAGGCTTATCGAAACGGAGGACGATACTCGCGACCCTGACGAGTTTATGCAGGCGCTAAAGACCGACGTTTTCCACGACGAGACCTACGTTTTCACGCCCAAGGGCGACGTTATCGCTCTGCCTTACGGCTCGACCGTTATCGACTTTGCGTACTCCATTCACTCCGCCGTCGGAAACAAGATGGTCGGCGCAAAGATAAACGGTATGATAGTTCCCATCGACCGAGTTCCGCAGAACGGCGAGATTGTTGAAATACTCACCTCTGCCGCGTCAAAAGGTCCGAGCCGCGATTGGCTCAACATCGTAAAGACCAGCGAGGCGAGAACGAAGATACGCGGCTGGTTCAAAAAGGAAAAGCGTGCGGACAACATCGTTATGGGTCGTCAGCTCCTTGAAGCGGAATTCAAGAAATTCGGCAGAAGCTTTACCGACGCGCAGTTTGCCGAGGTATGTTCAGCCGTCGGACCGCGCGTCGGCTTTATGAGCAACGACGATATGTTCAACACCCTCGGCTACGGCGGAATGCCCGTTTCAAAGCTCGTTCCCAAGCTCAGGGACGAGTTTGACCGAGTCGTCAAGCCCGATGAAGTACCCGCCGTGCCTATGGAGGCAGAGCAGGTTCAGGTTGCCAAGAAGCCGAAAAACTTCAAGACCAACAGCGGCGTTATCGTGGACGGCGAGGTCGGATGCAGCGTTAAGTTCGCTAAATGCTGTAACCCCCTGCCGGGTGACGATATCATCGGCTTTATTACCAAGGGCTACGGCATCTCCATCCATAAGCGCGATTGTCCCAACGTTGCGCAGGGACTTTCCTCGCCCGAAACGGCTGACAGATGGATAAACGTAGAGTGGGAAAGAGCGGACGTTGTGGACTCTGCGGGCGTATATGAAGCGCTCGTGCAGATTATCGCCTACAACACCATAACGCTTATAGCCGATATCACGCAAGCACTTGCAGATATGAAGGTTTCTATACTTCAGATTAACTCACAAAAGCGCACGGACGAGACTATAGCTATCAGCCTTAAGATAGCTTGTAAGAATATCAAACACTACGATTCGATAGTGTCGCGTCTGCGCTCGCTCAAGGATATAATAAGCGTAACGAGAGGATTTTCATAAATGACGGCGGTAATACAAAGAGTGTCAGAGGCGGCAGTAGCCGTTGACGGCAAGACGGTAGGAAGCTGTGGGCGCGGACTCCTCATTCTTCTTGGCGTTGCCGAGGGGGATGGCGAGGAGGATGCGCTCCTTCTGGCGAATAAAATAGCAAAGTTGAGAATATTTTCAGATGAGGCGGGTAAAATGAATTTGTCCGTTTCCGACGTGGGCGGGGAGGCACTCGTTATATCCAACTTCACGTTGCTTGCAAATTATAAGCACGGCAACCGCCCCGACTATCTCGGCGCGGCAAAGCCCGAGACGGCAAACGCTCTCTACGAGCATTTTGTAAGTTTGCTTTCAAAGACCGTAGGACGTGTTGAAAAGGGCGTTTTCGGTGCGGATATGAAGGTCTCGCTCCTCAACGACGGCCCCGTCACCCTCGTTTTGCAAAGCGAGGTTCTGAAAAAAACAGGAAAGGCATAAAGTTATGATATTACATATCGACGGCGATATAAACAGATACTATGTGCAAACGCTGAGTATGATATTTTTTCCGGGCGCGACCTTCGCTCCCGACGAGGAATCGGGTGAGGACGTTCCCGAACTCTATCTTACGCTTAAAAGATCGGAGAACGGATACGTCGCCACCACGAGAGTGACGCTTAACGGCAAGAGCGCCGAGGCGGAGCGTGAATGTGAGCTGAGGGATGATCTCAGCGACGAGCGATGCCGCAAGGTAGCGGTAGGCGCGTCGGTGACCACGGCACTTGGTGAGCTGCTTGAATACCGCTCGTCGTGGGGAATACTCACGGGTGTGCGCCCCACGAAGGTCGCAACGGAGATGCTCCTTCGCGGAATCAGCAAGACCAAAACCAAGCGCCTCTTGGTTCAGGACTATCTCGTTTCCGCAAAGAAAGCCGCGCTCGCAACCGAGGTCGCGCTGAACGAGCAAAGGATAATAGGCACGCCCGAAACGAGGGATTGCAGTATTTACGTTTCAATACCGTTTTGCCCCTCGCGCTGTGCGTATTGCTCCTTCGTTTCCTACACGTCAAAAAAGCTTTTGTCACTTATACCCGAGTACGTCGCGCGCCTTGCCGTCGAGGTCAAGGAGGCTATTGCCGCCGCAGACAGATTCGGGCTTCGCATAAAGACGGTCTATATCGGAGGCGGTACGCCCTCGATACTTGAGCCCGAACTGCTTGAGGTGCTTATGTCCTCGCTTGCCGAGGCGCTTGGGGATAGGGAGATCGAGGAATTTACCTTCGAAGCGGGCAGACCAGATACCATAACGGCAGAAAAGCTTGCTATCGCTAAAAAATACGGCGCAAACAGAATAAGCGTCAATCCCCAAACGCTGTCGGCGGAGGTGCTTTCGGGCATCGGTCGCTCGCACACGGTGGAGGATTTCTACCGCGCGTACTCAACGGCACGCGAGGTTGGCATAGAGTGCATAAATACCGACCTCATCGCGGGACTTCCCGGAGACACCTTTACGCGCTTTGCCGAGTCTATGGACGGCATACTTGCTTTGCGCCCCGAAAATATTACGGTACATACCTTCTGCGTCAAAAAATCTGCAACGTGGCGACACTCGGCGGGGATATATTCTATCCGCGGCGGCGACGCGGGAAAGTGTGTGGATTACTCGCAGATAAAGGCACAGCAGGCTCTGTATAAGCCCTATTACCTTTACAGACAAAAGAATACCGTCGGAAATTACGAAAACGTAGGCTTCGCTCTTGATGGCAAGGAGGGAAGATACAACATCTATATGATGGAGGAGGTGCATTCCATCATTGCCGTGGGCGCGGGAGCCGTGTCGAAATTCGTCTGCCTGAAGTCCCCGACTACGGGCAAGCCCACGATAAAGCGCCAATTTAACGCTAAATACCCATACGAATATTTGAAAGCCGAGTCCATACCCGCGCTCGTTTCCTCGATGGAGGCGTTTTGTGAGGAGTTTTTGGATAACTAAACGGCTTTTGTGAGGTGATCAAATGCTAAAACAAAAGAAAATACTGACCGAGGATGAGGCAAAGCGGTGTGTCAACGAATGCGATGTCGATTTTGACCGCCGTCTTAGCGAGCTTTCGGAGCATGTTGCAAGGCTTGGCGACAGCATAAAGCTTATTGCGCTTTCAGGTCCCACCTGTTCGGGAAAGACCACCGCCGCGGCGAAGCTCTCCGAAACTCTTTCCGCCCACGGCAGACGCGTTCACATAGTGTCTATCGACGATTTTTATATAGACCGCGACGTGCTCCTTGCACGCGCAAAGGACGGTAGAGTGGATTTTGATTCTCCCGACACCATCAATATGGACGCGCTCGCGCTCACCGTCAAGGAAATATTTGACGATAGCGACGATATAGTAGAGCTTCCCGTGTACGATTTCAAGCTCGGCAAGCAAAGCGGCATCCGCACTCTGCGCGTTGACGACAGCGACGTGTTCATTTTCGAGGGCATACAGGCGGTATATCAGAATTTTGTCGACCTTATAAAGGACTACAGCAGTACGTCCATATTTATCTGTGTGCTGGAGGGGATAGACCTTGAGGGAACGGTGTTCGAGCCGAATGAGATACGCCTTATGCGCAGAATAGTCAGGGATTATTACAAACGCGGTACGAACGCCTCAAAGACCTTCGTGCTTTGGGAAACCGTGCGCGAGAACGAGGACAAATACATCTTCCCGTCGGCGAGCGCCGCGGCGCATACCATAGGCTCTACTATGCCGTACGAGATAGGAATGCTCAAGCCCTATCTTGAAAAAATACTTGGTGAGATGGACGAGAACGATAAAAACATCCACAAGGCAAAAGCAATACTTGAGAAAATAAAGGACGTGTCGCCCATATCGAATAAATGGCTTTCGGAAAATTCGATATACCACGAATTTTTGCTCGTCTGAATGAATGAACGGTAGATCTAAAAAGGTTTGCGCTCCTCCGAAAAAAGCTTTTTTCGGGGGCGTGCTCATCCTTTCCGCATCAACGTTTATATGTAAAGTCATCGGTCTGTTTTTTAAAATACCGATGCTTGAATACGTCGGCATCGACGGAATGGCGTATTTTTCGGCGGCGTACAACGTGTATCTCTTGCTTAATACGCTATCTATCGCGGGACTTCCCGTTGCTATATCAATACTCGTCTCGGAGCGCAGGGCGCGCGGAGACGGCGCGGGCGTGCGGCGAGTGTTTTACATATCCCTTGCCCTTTGTACCGCGATAGGCATCGCGGGCGCTTCGGCGCTTTGGCTTTTCGCGGGGCGGTATTCAAGCGCCGTCGGAATGTCGGGTGCGCAATATTCCGTTATGGCGATAGCGCCGACAATGCTTTTTATCTGCATCATCGGTGCTATACGCGGCTATTTCCAAGGGCATGAAATGATGGAGCCGACAGCCACCTCACAGCTTATAGAGTCGCTTGGAAAGCTTTTTCTGGGCGTTGGCTTTGCGGTGTTCGCGCTATCGTCGGGCAAAGGCGCGTCGGAGGTTGCCGCGGCGGCGGTGCTTGGGCTTTCCGTAGGAATGCTCCTCTCGCTCCTATATCTTCTTTGCCGACTGTTTTTCTTTGCTCGGAAAAGCTCCGCTTTGAGCCGCGCGCCGAGCGCGGAGAGGGGAAGCGCGGTATTGCGCCGACTCCTTGTTATCGCGTTTCCGATAACGCTTGCGGCATCGGTCACGGGAATAACGAGCCTTACGGATACGGCGCTTATCACCAACCGACTTATCGATGCGGGCTACGCCGATTCCGTGGCGCGAATGATGTATAGCAGTTATTCAAACCTCGCCGTACCGCTTTTCAATATGCCACCCGCGCTTTTAGCGCCGCTTGCGGTGTCGATAGTGCCGACGCTCACCGCCGCTATAACCGAGGGGGATAGGGATAGAGAAATAAGCGTGTTTAACTCCTCGATGCGTATGTGCGTCTTTCTCGCTTTGCCCGCAGCGGCGGGGATGTCCGTGTTTGCCGAGCCGATATTGCGACTCGTTTTCAGTACGCAGGAGCAAGCGGTGTCCGTTGCCGCGCCGTTGCTGTCATTGCTTGCGGTGTCGATAATCTTCTCTTGCCTTACGGCGCTGACGAATGCGGTGCTTCAAGCCCACGCAAAACGCACTCTCCCGATAATATCAATGTTTATCGGTGCGCTCGTCAAGATAGCGGCGGAGTACGTTTTGGTAGGACGGATAGGCATTATGGGCGCGCCGATGAGCACGCTCGTCTGCACGCTCACGGTAACCGTCCTTAACGTATATTTTATCTGCAAATATACGCCGCACAGGATAGATATCTGTTTTTTGTGGCGTGCGCTTGCATCAACCGTGCTTGCCATATCGGCATCGGTCGGCGTCTACGTGGGACTTGACCGTTTCGGTACGGTCGTGGCTCTCTTTGCCGCAGTTTTGGCGGCGGTGATAATATATATCCCAACGGGACTTAAACTTCGCGCCGTCAGGAGCGAGGACCTGCTACAGCTTCCGAAGGGCGAAAAAATAGCAAGACTTCTTGCGAAATTAAAGCTAACAGAGGTAAAAAATGAAAACACAGAAGGAAAAAATAGAATATCTTGCAAAAAAGGGTGATGGATACACCTTTGACGATCTTTGCCTGCTTACCGACGTGCTTCGCGGCGAGGGCGGCTGTCCTTGGGATAGGGAGCAGACGCATAAAAGCATCAGAAAGGATCTTATCGAGGAGACCTACGAGGTCATCGAGGCAATAGATAACGAGGACCCCGTGCTTATGCAGGAGGAGCTTGGAGATCTGCTTTTGCAGGTCACGTTCCACGCCCAGATCGAAAAGGAGGAGGGCAAGGCGGGCATCGACGGCGTAGTTAACGATATCTGTGTAAAGCTTATCCACCGTCACCCCCACGTTTTCGGTAGCGTGGTTGCCGAAACCTCGGAGGCGGTGCTTGATAACTGGGACAAGATAAAGGTCGAGGAAAAGCACAGAGATACGCTAACGTCCCAGCTTAACGCGATACCAAAACAGCTCCCCGCGCTTATGCGCGCGCAAAAGGTTGGTAAAAAGGTCAGCTTTTTTGATTTTGCCGACGCTGACGAGGTCATGGCAAAGCTCTACGAGGAGAGCAATGAGGTGAAAAGCGCAATTGCTTCGGCGGATGCCGCCGCTATCGAGGAGGAGGTCGGAGACCTGCTCTTTACCGCGGTAAGCCTCGCTCGCAAGCTTGGCGTGAACGCCGAGGAGGCGCTTGGACGCGCGACGGATAAATTCATCGACCGCTTTTCAAGGCTTGAGGCGGAAGCAGAGAATCAGGGCGCGGATATAAGGGAAATGTCAATGAGCGAGCTTGATGCTATCTGGGATAGAATAAAACACAACTAATTGTGAACAAATTGTAAATATATAGGGGATTTATAAACAAACTATTGACATTAATATAATTTAGATATATACTAAAATTATATTACACATTATACAAAAGTTAAGAAAAAATAAACGATGAGATTAGATAAATTTCTAAAGGTTTCAAGAATAATCAAACGCCGCACGGTAGCCAACGAGGCTTGCGACGGCGGTCACGTAAGCGTAAACGGCAAGATAGCCAAGGCATCCGTTGACGTAAAGGAGGGCGATATCCTCACCGTCACCTTCGGTCAGCGTACGCTTACCGTGAGAGTGCTTATGGTGAAGGAGACCGTCGGCAAGGATGCCGCGGGCGAACTTTACGAGGTCATAAGCCAATAAACTGTCATATCCGACATCGCTTTTGCGTATAATATAGAAAGTAAAGGCGATGAGGTGTGACGAATGAACAGACAAGCGGAAGGCATAAAAAACGAACATTCCTTTTCGGTAAAGATGCGCAAAAACGCTCGCATAAGCGGTGTGAAGCAGGTCGTCAGCTTTGACGATAACAGCGTGCTTCTGCTCACCGAATGCGGCGAGCTTTTGGTGGAGGGGAGCGGGCTTAAGGTTGACGAGCTTAACGTTCAAAGCGGCGAGGTAGCCGTCAGCGGCGAGGTTTCTGCGCTTATATACTCCGATGATGCTCCGCGCAAAAAGAGGCGCTTTTTCGGCGGCAGGGAATGACGATACTTGAGATATCACCATTAGCCCTTGCACTTTTGTTTCTTGCCTCGCTTGCGCACGGAGCGGTAGTTGCTATGCTTTACTGCGCTGCGGGCGTTATGCTCAATTTTCGGCGGCTGTGGCGGCTTGACAAAGCGCCTCGCCCCTCGGAATGCGCAAGCCTTGCGCGATATAGCAGAGAAGAAGCAACGACGGCATACAAGCTCCTCGTGGGCGCGTGTGACCTGCTTATCGTGCTTATGGCGGCGTGCCTTTTGCTCGTGGTGAATTTTATATTCAACAACGGCGTATTCCGCCTTTTCACGATACCCGCCTCCGCTCTCGGCTTTGCGGCGGCAAACGCCGCGCTTGGCGGCACGGTGAGAATAATCCTTACATATTTAATATTATGTGTAAGAAAGCTCTTGCGGCTCGTTCTCGCGCCTCTTAGGCGGCTTGCGGCGGCAATATATAATATAATAAGAAGAATAATTACTCGCGCCCGACGCTTTTTGCGTGCGGTGCGAATAAAAAGATATACTAAAATACAGTTTGGCAGGCTATCCGCCGTACAACGCGACGGTATGCTCCCATAAACGAAAGGACGGTAAAAATGAGAGAGAATAGAAGTTACTACGATGCAAGCGAGGAGCGCGGCTCTATCGGAAAGGCGGCGATCTTTGTAAAGATAGCCCTCATCCTTACTATAGTGATGATACTTGTCATCTCTCTTAATATGCTTTTGCAGTACAGCCGTCTGCTTCAGGAGAAGGAGGCGCTTGAGGAGCAGATATCCGATTGTAAGGAGGATGTCGAGGAGCTTGAGTATCTTATAGATGCGCCTATGGACGAGGATTATATCATCCGCGTCGCCCGAAGAAAGCTTGGCTTGGTTCTGCCCGAGGAGACCATTTACCACACCGACGTGGGTAATTAATAAAAAATGCTGAAAGCACGCGAGCATTCAGCATTTT
>JAZPZM010000132.1:0-3851 GCA_045544735.1 Eubacteriales bacterium | reverse complement strand
CTCCGCGACTTCGGAATGACGCTAAAAAGTGCGCTATCCCTGCCTTTTTTGAAGTACTTGCAATAACAAAAAATTGCGCCGCGACTTCGGAATGACGCAGAGAAAACGCTTCGCGTTTTCAGTGATATTCGCCTTACGGCGAGTGATATTCAGCCTTCGCTGAGTGATATTCGCCTTACGGCGCAGTGATATATTCCGCTGCGCGAAATGTTAAGGAAAAAAACGGTCAGAGCCGCCGCTCTGACCGTTTTTGCTTTTATAAATTGCTTTTTGCACCGCAAAAAGCTACCTTAACTTTGCACTTTGCACTTTGCACTTTGCACTCTGCACTTTATTTGCCGTAAGGCAAATATTTCACTCAACGAGGTCGGAGCTGCCCAAAAACAGCCTTGGATATTTTCTCGCCACGGCGTTTACGATAAAGTAGGCGGCTACGGCGTAAAGAACGCCGAGGAGCGCGCCGACGAGCACGTCCGTGAAATAATGTACGTAGAGATAAAGCCTTGAAAAGCCTATCAGCACCGCCAAGCCAAGCGCCGCCGCGCCCCATTTTTTGTTAAAGAGGAAGATACCCATCGCGCCCTCAAACGAGGCAAGCGTATGTCCCGACGGGAACGACGCATCGTGCACCGACACAAGCGGCTCGCGCACGGCGATAAGCGCCGCGTAAAGCTCGTTCGCAAACGGTCTTACGCGCCCAACGAGCGGCTTTATGCCGAGGTTTACGGTCACAAGCCCGATGATAAGCGCAACGGCTACGACCGCGCCCATTTTGCGCGTTTTCTTAAAGCACAAAAACACCACGGCAAGCGCTATCCAAAACCAGCCCGCGTCGCACAGGTGCGTTATAAACGACAAAAAGCCGTCAAGAAAGCCACAGCGTATGCTTTGAATGCCGTTCAGCACGGCGTAGTCAAATTCATATATCGCGTTCATTTTTTTCTCCGCGGTGCAAACACCCATTCTCGTTGAATGCGGAAGTTGATGAAATAAAGCACCGTATCAACCACCATCTTGATAAGCGTTGCAAGCGCGGGAGCTTGCACGTCGAGCGTGTCCGAAAGAAGCCTTACCGTACCCGCCGAAATAAGCAGTACGGGGATCGCGAGGGCGTAATATTTAAGGCAAGTACGCACCACGGACTCGCCCGATTTGAACACCGCCTTGCGATTTATGGTAAAATTCGTTGCCGAGGACACCGCGCGCGCAATAACCGTGGGAATAAGCACGGGAAGCACGGGCAACACGGGCGACAAAAACTTTTTGAGCAGATAGAACAAAAGCAGGTCCACCACCGCGGATATGCCCGAACTGCAAACGAATTTCAGTATAAGCGCGTAAATTCTTATGGAATCTATAACGGGGCGGAAATGCGAAGTCTGATTTTCGTCGATATAGACCGTTTCTATCTTCTGCTCAAGCCACGAAGCGCCAAGCCGCTTCATTTCAAGGAGCATATTCGTTTCGTATTCGTACCTGTCGCCGTCGACCTGACAAAGTTCTCCGAGATAGCTTGCGGGTATCGCACGAAGTCCCGTTTGCGTGTCGGAAATTTTAAGTCCGCAAAGCAGTAAAAAGACCGTAGAGGTTATTTTATTGCCCATTCGGCTCTTTGCGGGGACGTGCTCAAGGTCAAAATTGCGCACGCCAAGCACGGGCGCGTCCTTCTCGACCATAAGGCGCGAGCAAGCCGCAACGTCCGCCGCGCGATGCTGTGCGTCGCCGTCGGCGGTGACTACGCCCGCACGGTCGGGGCGGTTTGCGCGGAAATATTCAAACGCCGTTTTAAGCGCCGCGCCCTTGCCGCGATTGACCTCGTGCTCAAGCAGAGTTACCGCAGGATGCTCCTTGGGGTCGGGGAAAAACGCCTTTTTGTCGGGCGACGAGCCGTCGTTTATCACGATTATATCGTCAAAGCCCTCATTCTCCAGCTCTGCGACGATTCGGCACAGCTTTTCGTCGGGCTGGTAGGACGGCACGACCACCGTAACACGTTGTGTAAAGCTCTTTTCTGTCATTTTATGACCGTTCCTTTATATCATTCCTGCAAAATTTTTCATAAAAATATACCACAAAAACACAACTGCGGCAAACACGGCAAGCCAAAAGACCGTATGCTTCCAACCGCCGCCGTTGGGTAATCCGTTATTCATATACACTACCCCCTATTTTATGTTATTATTATATCACAACGCGCAAAAAAGTCAAGTTTTACTTGAACATTCTCTCCTTTGGTTGTATAATGTAATCAGAATAAAAAAGGTGGTGAGCGAGTGGAAAAACTGAAAATTGAAATTATTTCGGGCGGCGAGCGGCTTACGATTTTTGCCGAGCGTGGCAAGACCGTCCGCCAAGCGCTTGCATCCGCAGGAATTTTCGTCGGCGTTTGCGGCGGCGGAAATTGCGGAAAATGCCGCGTGCGCGTGATTTCGGGTAAGACGAGCGAAGACAGCGATGCCGACGGATGCGTGCTTTCGTGCAAGGCAAAAATACACTCCGACCTCGTTATTGCCGAGGTCGCGTCCTGCCCTATTCGCCGTGCGGTGAGCGAGGGCAAGGCACGCGCCGCCACGGGCGAGCTTGGCGTTGCCGTTGATATCGGCACGACCACCGTTGCCGTTTCGGCATACGAGCTTGACACTCACGCCCACGTCGGCACGCTGACGGCAAAGAATCCCCAATCCGCCTTCGGCGCGGACGTAATTTCGCGCATATCCGCATCACAAACGCATCTTTTTGCGCTTTCAAGCTGTATCCGCGCGTCTCTTGCGGATATGACGGGCAAGCTTTGCGCGGATGGCAGCATAAAACGCGCCGTTATCGCGGCAAACACCGTAATGAGCGAGCTGCTTCTCGGCCACGACCCCCGATATCTCGCGGACGCGCACGCAACTCTTGCGCACCGCCGCGCCGTAAGGCTGTACGGTGCGGATTGCGCGGCGCTGACGGGCATCCCCGCCGACGAAGTAACGCTGTTTCCGCACATCTCCCCCTTCGTCGGCGGCGATATCACCGCGGGAATATTCAGCCTTTTCCCCGCTCCGTCAGGCGAGCCCGCCCTTCTTTGCGACCTCGGCACGAACGGCGAGGTCGCCCTGATGCACGGCGAGAAAATCGTTTGTTCAAGCGCCGCCGCGGGTCCCGCGTTTGAGGGCGGCGGCATAGAATGCGGAATGGAATACGCCGCGGGCGCGATAGCGCACGTCAGCGACGGCGAAAACACGCTGAATATTGACGTTGTGGGCAAAAAAACGCCCGTGGGCATTTGCGGAAGCGGCATTTGCGACGCGCTCGCTTTTATGCTCCGCCGCGGCATCATCAGGCGCGACGGAAGCCTTGCGCCGCGCGGCGAGCTACCCGCCGCCTTTGCGACGAGGGTGCGCGGCGGCAGATTTTACCTGACGGGAAGCGTTTATATTTCCCAAGAGGACGTGCGCGCGTTTCAGCTTGCGCGTGCGGCGGTAAAATGCGCCGTTGACGCGGTTTGCGCAAGGCTTGGCACACCGCCCTCGACCGTTTTCGTTTCCGGAGGCTTCGGAAGCGCGGCAGACCCCGACGCGCTAAGGACGCTCGGAATACTCCCCCAAGGCGCGAAAGCCGTGGCGGTCGGATGCTCCGCGCTCGACGGCGCAAAAAAGCTCCTGCTCTCCCCCGAGCTTTTGTCACGCGCCGAGGATATAGCCGCCCGTGCAGTAAACATCCCCCTCGCGCTCTCGGAGAGCTTTGAACAAGATTTTATAAGCAGAATTAATTTTTAACGAAAAAAGCTTCGCAGACGTGTCTGCGAACCCTTTTTTATTTAAGCAACGGTGGCTTCGGGAGCTACAGGAGCTTCGGGAGCTTCGGGAGCT
>JAZPZM010000131.1:0-16738 GCA_045544735.1 Eubacteriales bacterium | reverse complement strand
CGTCTCTGTCAAAAAGACTATGTACCATATCAAGATACTTGCCGTCGCGGAGCGGAAAATCAACGTACTCGCCCGTTCTGAATCTCTCGTCGGTGAGGTAAACGAGTTTTACGTCGCCAGCCTCGGGGAACTCGATGTAGTAGTCCTCAAACTTGCCGCCGCAGAAGGGGATGTTGATACCGGGGTGTCCGCCCGTGGAGAAATACATCATTCCGTCGCCGTTGTTGTAAACGGTGATCTCGTGCTTGACTGCGTTGCCAACGAGGGTGTACTTAACGTCAAGCGTAAAATCGAAGGGATAGATAGCCTTAAGCTCGTCGTTGCTCTCAAGGCGCAGAGTGATGGAATCGTCGGTCTTTTCTGCTACTGCGGGCGTGCTTGCCTGCAAAAAGCCGTGGGGGCGCATCTCGTAGGTCTTGCCGTTGTAAATATATTTATTATCGGTAAGGCGGCAACATACGGGGAACGGAATGATAGCGCGGTCACGCCAGAACTGCTCGTCACCCTGCCAGAGATATTCTCTGCCGTTTTTTACGGATACGATGGAATGAAGCTCCGCCTTGAAATCGGAAACGTTTACCGAAAGGCGATCGTTTTTAATAGTGTAAATCATTGTAGATTTCCTTTCAATAGGATTTTCTCAATTATAACACAATATTTTCCTTTTAGCAATATTATTTTGAAAAAATCCTCATTTTCAACAAAACGCGCAAAGGTGCATAAGATTTTAGAGATAATGCTTCAGGAGGTGTTTTATGAACGGAGATCCTATGAACAACGATACGCTGAGCGCCACGGGGTATCTGTCCGTGGCTGTAAGGACGGCGGAGGGCGCGATACCCATCGAGGGTGCGCTCGTTACGGTGCGTAGCGAAAACGGCGGAGAGGGTGACGCTATCGCGTCTTTTCTCACCGACAACAGCGGACTTACGCCGCGCATATATCTGCCCACCGCGCCGCGTGAGCGTTCCACAGCACCGGGCTACGACGTGCCGTACGCCACTTACAGCGTTGACGTGAGCCGTCAGGGGTATCACAGCAATCTTTACACGGGTATTCCGATATTTGACGGCATAACGTCAATTCAAACGGCTAATCTTATTCCCTTGCCCGAAAACGGAACTTCGGGCACGCAAATCCCCGACGAGGTGCTTATTTTTGACGAGTCGAGCTTTTCGCGGCTCAACGGAAACGGAGGTGCAAGATGAACTCTCCCCTCTCCCCCGATGCGCCCGGCGCACTTTTGCCGACCATCCCCGAATATATCACGGTCCACCTCGGCCCGCCGCAGTCTAACGCGCGCAACGTGACCGTGCCTTTCCGTGAATATATCGCAAACGTCGCGTCAAGTGAAATATTTCCGACGTGGCCCGAGGCGGCGCTTCGCGCCAATATCCTTGCGCAGATAAGCTTTGCGCTAAACAGGATATACACGGAATTCTACCCCTCGCGCGGATATGATTTTGACATAACAAACTCAATTGCTAACGACCAATCCTTCGTTGACGGACGGGAGATATTTGATAATATCAACGAAATAACGGGCGATATTTTTGACAATTATCTCGTCCGCCAAGGCTTTGTCGAGCCGCTTTTTGCAACCTATTGCGACGGCGTTGAGGTGACCTGCCCCGGACTTTCACAATGGGGCAGCGTTACGCTTGCCGAGCGCGGACTTACGCCTTACGCGATACTGCAAAACTACTACGGCAACGACATAGACATCGTGACGGATGCGCCGATTGAAAACGCGACGGAATCCGCGCCGTCCGTACCATTGCGGCTCGGAGCGCGTAACAATGACGTGCGCACCATTCAAGTACGGCTCAACAGAATATCCGAAAACTACCCTTCAATACCGAAAATATCTACCGTTGACGGTATATTTTCATACGATACGGAGGAATCCGTGCGGGAGTTTCAGCGAGTTGCGGGAATCACCGAGGACGGCGTGGTGGGCAAGGCTACGTGGTACGCCATACTCTTTTATTACAACGCGGTAAAGCGACTTAACGAGCTTGATTCCGAAGGACTTACGCTCTTTGAGGTCACGCAGGAGCTTCCCGAAGTATTGCGGCGCGGCTCGCGCGGAAATCCCGTGGAAAATCTTCAATATTATATAAACTATCTTTCGGAATTTTACAGCTCTATCCCGCGCGTGGAGCGTGACGGGATATTCGGGCCGTCCACAGAGGCGGCGGTGATAGATATGCAAAACACCTTTGGACTAACGCCCGACGGCATAGTGGGCGAGGACACGTGGAACAGAATGTATAACGCATATCTCGGCATAGTATCGACCATACCGCCCGAATATTCCGAAAGCGCAGCAATTCCTTTCCCCGGAGTCATACTGCGCACGGGCGCGGAGGGCGAGGAGGTAAGCGTGCTTCAACGCTATCTCAACCGCATCGGCGAGGTTTACGGAGAAATTCCTTCCGTAAACGTGACGGGATATTTCGGCAACCAAACCGCGAGCGCAGTCAGCACCTTTCAGGAGCTTTTCGGTCTTACGCTGACAAACGGAGTGGTCGACGCGGTGACGTGGAACGAGATAGGCAGGGTGTTTGACGACGTGACCTCGTCCGACCGATTGGGCGAGGGACAGTATCCGGGATTTCCCGTTGAGTAAATAAGGAGAACGCTATGGCAAAAAATGAAATAACAGACAGAATAGCAAGGCAAAATCTGCAAAGATATCTGCGCCAGCTTGCGTATTTTGAGCCTGAAATACCTCTCGCCCCCATAGACGGAACGGCGGGCGAGGACACCACGGCGGCTATCAGGGAATTCCAGCGGCTGAACGGACTTAATATAACGGGTGTCGCCGACAAGGAAACGTGGGACAGGATATACGGCGAGTATCTTTCGTCGCTCGAAAGGGCGCTTCCGCCAATACCCTTTTTACCCTTCCCTCTCACTCCTATGGATTATTCGGCAAAGATGGGCGACAGCGGCTTTTTGGTGCAAGCCATTCAGCACATTTTAGCTGAAATATCGCTTATATACAAAATTTTTCCCAAAATCGAGGAAAGCGGCGTGTTTGACGAGGCTACCGAAAACGCCGTTAAGACCTTACAGCGAGGCTATTCGCTTGAAGAAACGGGAGCGGTCGACCGCAGAACGTGGAACGCGCTTGTCCGTCAGTACGAAAAGCGTGGTTTGTATTCTATGGAATAAAGCCGCTTTTTTCCGTCATAAAATAGCTTGATACTATTTTAGGACGGTAAGATATGAAAAGCAAATTCACACAGAAGGCACAAAACACGCTGAACAACGCGCTGACCATCGCAAAGGAGCTTGGACACAGCTATATAGGCTCGGAGCATTTGCTGCTTGGACTTCTCGACGAGCGGGACAGCGCGGCGTATAAGCTCCTTTACGCACGCGGGGCGGATGCGGATAAGCTAAAAAACGCCGTCGCCGAGCTTGGCGGCGGCGAGGCAACGGCTCTTATCCCCTCTGACATGACACCGAGAACGAAAAAAATAATAGAAGCATCCTCGGATATTTCCGCGCGATATTCGCACGGCTACATCGGCACGGAGCATTTGCTCCTTGCCATTATCGAGGAGCGCGATTGCGTAGCCGTAAGGCTGCTTGAATCCATCGGCGTGCGTACGCAGGACGTGCGGAGCGATATCGCCGCCTTCCTTGAAAGCATTTCCGAACTACCGGGCGTATCGCGTCTGCCCGCCCGCAAGGCGCACAAAAAGCAAGAAACCGCAACGCCGACGCTGTTAAAATACGGCAGAGACCTTACCGCCGCCGCGGCTCAGGGGAAGATAGACCCCATTATCGGGCGTGATGCGGAAACCGAGCGCGTGATACAGATAGTTTGCCGTCGGAGAAAGAATAACCCTTGCCTTATAGGCGAGCCGGGCGTTGGCAAGACCGCCGTTGCGGAGGGGCTTGCGCAAAGGATAAGCGAGGGCAACGTCCCCGATATGCTTGAGGATAAGCGGATAATAAGCCTTGACATCTCCTCTATGATAGCGGGAGCAAAGTACCGCGGGGAATTTGAGGAGCGGATGCGCACGGTCATGGAGGAGATCGAAAAGAACCCCAACGTTATCCTTTTTATCGACGAGATACACACCATAATCGGCGCGGGCGCGGCGGAGGGGGCGGTGGATGCCTCGAACATCTTAAAGCCCGCGCTTGCGCGGGGAGAAATACAGCTTATCGGCGCAACTACGCTTGAGGAATACCGCAAGCACATCGAAAAGGACGCGGCACTTGAACGGCGATTTCAGCCCGTAGCGGTAGGCGAGCCAACCGAGGAGGAAACGCTTGATATCCTTCGCGGGCTTCGTGACAAATACGAGGCGCACCACCGATTGAAAATAAGCGACGAGGCTCTTGCCGCCGCCGTTTCGCTGTCCGTGCGCTACGTAAGCGACAGATTTTTGCCCGACAAGGCGATAGACCTTATTGACGAAGCCGCCGCGGGAAAACGGATACTGAGCGATTACACACCGCAGGATATAAGGGAGCTTGAGGGCAAGCTGCACGCCGTTGTCCACGACAAAGAGGAGGCTATCGGAAATCAGGATTTCGAGCGTGCCGCCGCGCTCCGAGATCGGGAAAAGGCGATAAGGAGCGAATACGAAAAGCTCGTAATCTCGCACGATAACGCGCGAGAAAATGAGCTTGACGCGGCAATTGGATACGCCGAGATAGCCGAGGCGGTGACGCGGTGGACGGGCATTCCCGTTTCAGCAATAACCGAGAAGGAGGGCAAGCGTCTGTCCGAGCTTGCCGCGGACTTAAAAAAGGTGATAATAGGTCAGGACGGCGCGGTAGATGCGCTCTCCGCCGCGATAATCAGAGGACGGTCGGGGCTTGCTTCCCCGCACCGCCCCATCGGTTCTTTTATTTTCTGCGGCAGCAGCGGTGTTGGAAAGACGGCTCTTTGCCGTGCGCTTGCGCGTGAGCTTTTCGGTGCGGAGAGTGCGCTGTTGCGATTTGATATGTCGGAATATATGGAAAAGCACAGCGTTTCGCGCCTTATCGGCTCGCCGCCCGGTTACGTTGGCTACGGCGACGGCGGACAGCTTACGGAAAGGGTGCGTCGCAAGCCGTACTCCGTCGTGCTTTTTGACGAGATAGAAAAGGCGCATCCCGAAATTATAAACCTGCTTTTACAGCTTCTTGAGGACGGTCAGCTCACGGACTCGCAGGGGCGGAGCGTTAGCTTTCGCAACGCCGTGGTGATAATGACCTCAAACGTCGGAAGTCAAAGCGCCGCCGCAAGCTCGATAGGCTTTATAAACGCCAAAAACTCTGCCGAGGACGAGGGGCGAGTGCGGCGCGCACTTGGCGAAGCATTCCGCCCCGAATTCCTTGACAGAGTTGACGAGATAATTTACTTCCCTCCGCTTTCAGAGGAAAGTCTGATAAAAATATGCTACGGAATGCTTGACGAGCTGATATCACGCGCGGCGGCGCGCGGAGTTATCGTTGATTTTGAAAAGGACGCCGTGAGGCTCATATGCAATCGCACCGCGAGCAAGGGCGCGCGCAATCTGCGCAGACAGATATCGGTGCTCGTTGAAAACCCGCTCGCCGCCTTGCTTCTTAAAGGTTCAGGTGATGATATCACGAAAATCACGGTGCGCCTTGACGCTGACGGAGAAAATCTGTTTTTTGATAGAAAAAAGTGAAAAAATCAAGCCTTTGAATGCAATTTTCTATTGACAAGATTTCTTAATTATGCTATAATCGCACTATATTCTATAGTATAAAGGAGCATATTATGAAATACAGCAAAGATTTTCTTGCAAACGTAATGGCGCAGGTTGAAGCGCGCAACCCCGGTGAGCCTGAGTTCCATCAGGCCGTCAAGGAGGTTCTTGAGTCCATCGAGCCCGTTCTCGAAGCTCGCCCCGACCTCGTTGAAGCAGGTATCGTTGAGCGCATCGTAGAGCCCGAGCGTTGCATCACCTTCCGCGTTTCGTGGATGGACGACAACGGAAACGTTCAGGTAAACCGCGGCTACCGCGTACAGTTCAACTCCGCTATCGGTCCTTACAAGGGCGGTATTCGTCTGCACCCCAGCGTAAACGCTTCCATCATCAAGTTCCTCGGCTTTGAGCAGACCTTCAAGAACTCCCTCACGGGTCTTCCTATGGGCGGCGGCAAGGGCGGCTCTGACTTCGACCCCAAGGGCAAGAGCGACGCAGAGATCATGCGCTTCTGTCAGGCATTTATGGCAGAGCTTTTCCGTCACATCGGTCCTGACACCGACGTTCCCGCAGGTGACATCGGCACGGGTTCTCGTGAGATCGGTTATATGTTCGGTATGTACAAGAAGCTTCGCAACGAGTACACGGGCGTTCTGACGGGTAAGGCTATCTGCTCGGGCGGTTCTCTCGCAAGAACTCAGGCTACGGGCTTCGGTCTTTGCTACTTCACCGACGAGATGCTTCGTGACAACGGTCAGTCCTTCGAGGGCAAGAAGGTCGTTGTTTCGGGTTCGGGTAACGTTGCTACCTACGCCGCAGTTAAGGCTACCACCCTCGGTGGAAAGGTAATCGCAATGAGCGACTCTTCCGGATACGTAGTTGACGAGGACGGTATCGACATTGAGCTTATGAAGGACATCAAGGAAGTTCGCCGCGCTCGCATCAGCGCATACGTTGAGGCTAAGCCCAGCGCAAAGTTCGTTCCCAACTGCCGCGACATCTGGACCGTTCCCTGCGACATCGCTCTCCCCTGCGCTACGCAGAACGAGCTTGACGCGAAGGGTGCGCAGGCTCTCGTTGATAACGGCGTAATCGCAGTTGCAGAGGGTGCAAACATGCCCTCTACTCCCGATGCTATCGCGATCTTCCAGAAGAACAACGTTCTCTTTGCTCCCGCGAAGGCATCCAACGCGGGCGGCGTTGCCACCAGCGGTCTTGAGATGACCCAGAACTCCATGCGTCTGTCTTGGAGCTTCGAGGAGGTTGACGAGAAGCTTCACGGCATTATGGTCAACATCTACAAGAACGCCGCCGCTGCTGCAAAGCAGTACGGTCACGAGGGCAACCTCGTTGTCGGCGCTAACATAGCAGGCTTCCTTAAGGTTGCCGAGGCTATGAAGTGGCAGGGCGTGGTCTGATAACGATGATAAAAAAAGCGGCGAGCCTCGCCGCTTTTTTGATATTGACAAAAAACGCATTTAGTGATAAAATTAATAAGTCAAATTATTTATGGAGGATATATCAATGACTCAAGCAAACAAACGAGAGCTTATCGCTAAATTCAGAGTGCTTGTCAGCGTAATTATGCTATTAGCACTTCTCACCTGCTTTTTTACGCCTGTCTTTAGCTTTGACGCATCAAGCGTTACCGACGGCGTTGATGACTTCGTTGCCTTTATAGATATGGACGATGAGATCGAAAAAGCACCTGCCTCGTACGAATTTTCACTTACAGATTTTATTCTTATGCTTTTTGAAGCCCCCAACACCTTTAGCCTTTATGCCGATTATTGCGCGGTAAACGATTATTTCTTCTCGCTTCCGACCGTTCCGTCGGATACGGCACCAGCAATGCCGGAGATCACACCCGCAGATGAACGTGATCTTTCGGGCTTTGAAAGCGAGTCGAAGCGCGACTACTGCCTGTTCATCGTTTCCGTAGCAGAATCGGTGCTTCCCACCCCCGCGGATGCGGAAAGCTATAAGGACTATGGCTCCGCCGTTTCAATATTGCTTCAATCCACTCCGCTTATACAGTTCCTTTTTGCCATTATATTGCTGGTACTGGCATTGTTTGCGCTCCCCATTTATTTCATTGTTGTGCTGATAAGGGCGCTTATCAACATATCCAATCTTAGAAAAGCAGAATATCCCATCGTCTATTCAGTAATGACCGCAGCTACCTACGCGCTCGCTTTGCCGCTTATGCAGCTTATGTTCCCGCAATTTGGCGCAGCGGCAGGTTGGAAAATAATGTATATCGGATATGCGCTCTGCATCATAGCATTGGTAGCTCTCGCGTGGCTTACCCCCACGCCTACCGAAAAGATGAAGTACCGACTCGTTTCTCAGCTCACCACACTCGTTTCGGTTGCGGGAGCATTTATCGTGCTTTTCGCCGCATTGAAGCTCGGATATCCCGCGCTGATAAGAGAACCCTTGCTCGCGTTCATTGCGGCATCCGATTCCGCACTTGCTTCCTTTATTGCAATTTTTGTAGTATACATTGCGGGACTTGTGGTTGGACTTCTCGGCATCAATTACTTTCCTTTGCTCCTCTCGCGCATCGCTTGCGGCGCAAGCGACAGGAAGGCGAAAGTCCCCACGCTCATTCCTTCGGCCGTTATCGGCTTGATATTTGCACTCATTCCCACGCTTCTTTCTATCGAAACGCTTACGTCTTCCATCTCCGTTCCGTTTATTGATCTCGGCGACGGAAAAACGTATGCATATTTGCTCATCGCGGGAATGGTCGTATTTATCGTCGGCGAAATACTTATGCTCGTTCTCGGCAAGAAGCTCTGCCCTCAGCTTGAGCCTCTTGAATGCCTTGAGATACTTACCTGCACCGCCCCCACTCCCGACGAGGAGCTTCAAAAGGCTAATCGCATAGTGAGCGGCGCAAATCAGGACGTGGACGCGGACGTGACAAGCGAACCTATCTTTACAGCTCCCGTCGCGGATACTCCCGCCAAGGAAGCTCCTACCGAGGAAGCTCCTGCCGAGGAAGCAAACGATACCGCACAATAAGTAAATACGTAAAAAACCGTTGGGCTTTGCCCAACGGTTTTTGTTTTATTTAGAGAGTTTCGCAAACGCTCATCAGCCAATCGCCAAACTCGGAGCAGGATGCGCCGTCGCTTCTGCCCGTGATCTTAAGCTCTGCATCGGGTGCGGTGCAGATATCAAGCGCGCGGGAGAGCTTGTTTGCCTCGGCTATATAGCCGATGTGGCGAAGAAGCATCTCGGTCGCGCGAAGCATACTTGCGGGGTTGGCGTATGCGCCGTCTCCGCGCTCGATCATACGGGGAGCGGAGCCGTGGATAGCCTCAAACATTGCGTAGTGAGAGCCCGCGTTGGAGCTACCCGCAGTACCTACGCCGCCCTGAATTTGTGCCGCCTCGTCGGTGATGATGTCACCGTAAAGGTTGGGAAGCAGGAATACCTGAAAGTCCGCGCGGCCTCTTTCGTCAACGAGTTTTGCGGTCATAATGTCGATGTACCAATCCTCAACGGTAAGAGAAGGATACTCGGCATCCGCGATAGCGTGAGCTATGCGGGAGAACTTACCGTCGGACTTTTTCATAATATTAGCCTTGGTTACGCAGGCAACGCGAGTCTTGCCGTTCTTTACCGCGAAATCGTAAGCGGCGCGGCAGATACGCTCTGTTCCCGCATCGGTAGTTACCTTAAAGTCACAGCAAAGCTCGCCAGGGATCTCAACGCCGCGGCTGCCGAGAACGTACTCACCCTCGGTATTCTCGCGGAAGAACGTCCAGTCGATTCCCTGCTCGGGAACGGATACGGGACGGATGTTGGCAAAGAGGTCAAGCTCGCGGCGCATTGCTACGTTTGCGCTTTCAAGCTCCTTTGCGCCCGTGCCGCCCTTGGGGGTGGTAGTCGGGCCCTTAAGGATGACGTTGCACTCCTTGAGAGCCGCAAGAACGTCGTCGGGAATAGCCTTTCCGCAAGCTATTCTGTTTTCAATGGTAAGTCCCTCGATATCACGAAGCTCAATTCTGCCCGATGCGATAGCATCCTTGAGAAGAAACTCAAGCACGCGGCGAGCCTCCGCGGTGATGATCGGACCTATGCCGTCGCCGCCGCAGCAGCCGATGATGATCTTATCAAGCTTTGCAAAATCGGTCGCGGGGGGCGCGTTCTTCATTTTTTCGGCTCTTGCCGACTGCTCGCGCAGTATGGTCTCAAACTGCGCAACCGCTTCTTTTATATAATCTTCACGATTCATTTTCGGTGTTTCCTTTCTTATTTAACGTTTTTTCCCGTGAGGGCAAGCAGACCGCCCGCACGCATGATCTCACGCTGACGCTCGGAAAGCTCGCATACAAGCTCGATCTTTGCGTCCGTGGTCTTATCGGTAAGAATGACCTTTCCGCTTACGATGCCCGCATCAAGTCCGTCGATGCTGATAGCATCGCCCTCGGTGAGCTTATCGTAATCTGCGGCATCGGCAAAGGTAAGAGGAAGGATTCCCGCGTTAACGAGGTTGTCGCGGTGAATTCTTGCAAAGCTCTTGGCAACCACCGCGCGTACGCCGAGGTAAAGAGGAACGAGTGCGGCGTGCTCGCGCGACGAGCCCTGACCGTAGTTCGAGCCGCCGACGATAATGCTCTTGCCTGCCGCCTTTGCTCTTTCGGGGAATGCGGGGTCGCAGACGTTGAAGCAGAATTCGCTCATCTTCGGGATGTTGGAACGGTAAGGAAGAATAGCCGCGCCCGCAGGCATAATGTGGTCGGTGGTGATGTTATCGCCAACCTTAAGGGTGAGAGTCGCGTCTATGGTGTCGGACAGCGGGAAGGTCTCGGGGTAGCCCTTGATGTTAGGCCCGCGAAGAACCTCGGCAGTCTTTGCTTCCTCTGCGGAAAGAGGCTCGATAATGCCGCTGTCGTCGATATCAAAGCTTTCGGGAAGGGTGATCGCGGGATACTCGCCAAGCGTTCTCGGATCGGTGATAACACCCGTGATAGCGGATGCGGCGGCTACCTCGGGGGAAACGAGGAATACCTTTGCATCGCGAGTGCCGCTTCTGCCCTCGAAGTTACGGTTGAAGGTACGAAGGGAAACGCCCTCGCTCTCGGGAGAGAAGCCCATACCGATGCAAGGTCCGCAAGCGCACTCAAGCAGACGCGCGTCAGCGCTGAGAATATCGGTAAGAGCGCCGCAAGACGAAAGCATCGTAAGAACCTGCTTGGAGCCGGGGGAAACCGACATACCAACGGTGGGAGCTACGGTCTTACCGCGAAGAATAGCGGCAACAGCAAGCATATCTGCAAGCGAGGAGTTAGTGCAAGAGCCAACGCATACCTGACTTACGGGCATACCTGCAAGCTCGCTGATCCTCTTGATATTATCGGGGCTGTGGGGACAAGCCGCCATAGGCTCAAGCTCCGAAAGATTTATGTCGATAACTCTGTCGTAAACTGCATCGGGGTCTGCGCTGATGGGAGTGAAATCAGCCTCTCTGCCCTGCGCAATAAGGAACTGACGGGTAACCTCGTCGGACGGGAAGATGGACGTGGTCGCGCCAAGCTCAGCACCCATATTGGTAATGGTAGCGCGCTGAGGAACGGTAAGAGAAGCAACGCCCTCTCCGCCCCACTCGATGATCGCGCCGACGCCTCCCTTTACGGAGAGGATACGAAGTATCTCAAGGCTGACGTCCTTGGCAGTTACCCAAGGAGAGAGCTTGCCCGTGAGATTAACGCGAAACATCTTGGGCATTATCATGGAATACGCACCGCCGCCCATAGCAACGGCAACGTCAAGTCCGCCCGCGCCAAACGCGAGCATACCGATACCGCCCGCGGTGGGGGTATGGCTATCGGAGCCGATAAGGGTCTTACCCGGAACGCCAAAGCGCTCAAGGTTTACCTGATGGCAGATACCGTTACCGGGGCGAGAATAGCGGATTCCGTATTTCGCCGCCGCCGTGCGGATAAAGCGGTGGTCATCGGCGTTCATAAAGCCCGACTGAAGCGTGTTGTGGTCTATATACGCAACCGAAAGCTCGGTCCTTACTCTGTCGATACCGATAGCCTCAAACTCTATGTATGCCATAGTTCCCGTGGCATCCTGCGTAAGAGTGCGGTCGATGTGAAGCGATATCTCACTTCCCGGTGTCATATCTCCGCTGACAAGATGCGCGGAGATTATTTTTTGTGCAATAGTCTGTCCCATATCAGTTATGCTCCTTTTTATATTTCTGAATCAATTTTTCAAGCTCACGAGAGGATATAACGGTCTGTCTGCCGTCTGCGTACTGCTCGTCTACCCACTCTTTTATGTATGCAACGATGGGGTCTTTTTTGGTGATAGCCTCGCTACCCGAAAGGCGATAGTGCGAGTTTATCCAATACGCGATTCCCGCAAGTCCCGACGTGGAGCTGACGGTTACGCCAGCAGGTCTGCCGAGTATCTTGCCCGTGTCAAAGATATTGTATATCTCCTCGTCCTTGAGCATACCGTCCGCGTGGATACCCGCGCGAGTGGTGTTAAAGTCCTCTCCGACGAAGGGGGTCATGGGCGGGATGTTGTAGCCCATCTCGTTCTTGAAGTAATCCGCAATCTCGGTGATAACGGTGGGATCCATACCGTCCATCGTACCCCTGAGAGATGCGTATTCGAATACCATAGCCTCAAGCGGAACGTTACCCGTTCTCTCGCCTATGCCGAGGAGCGAGGTATTGACGGCGCTCGCGCCGTAGAGCCAAGCGCAGGATGCGTTTGCAACTGCCTTATAAAAATCGTTATGTCCGTGCCATTCAAGCTGTTCGCTGGGCACGTCTGCGTAATGCTGAAGTCCGTAGATGATACCCGGAACGCTTCGGGGGAGTGCGACCTCGCTGTAGGGTACGCCGTAGCCCATCGTGTCGCAGGCACGAATCCTTACGGGAATACCCGCTTCCTTCGACAGCTTTTGGATAGCGTTTACGAAAGGAACTACGAAGCCGTAGAAGTCTGCGCGGGTTATATCCTCGAAGTGACAACGGGGACGGATGCCCATTTCAAGCGCGGCGGATATGGTCTTAAGATAATGCTCAAGCGCCTGCTTTCTCGTCATTCCGAGCTTTTTGAAGATGTGATAGTCCGAGCAGGATACGAGAATTCCCGTTTCCTTTATGCCAAGGTCCTTCACGAGCTTAAAGTCGTTAAGACTTGCTCTTATCCAAGTGGTTATCTCGGGGAATTCAAGTCCGAGCTCCATACAGGAATTAAGCGCCTTGCGGTCGTTTTCGCTATACACGAAAAACTCGGTAGCTCTGATTATACCCTTCGGTCCGCCAAGGCGTGACATCATTTTATAAAGGTCAACGATCTGCTTTACCGTATAGGGCGCTTGGGACTGCATACCGTCGCGGAAGGAGGTGTCGGTTATCCATATCTCCTCGGGCATATTAAGCGGCACGCGGCGATGGTTAAAGGGCACCATCGGCACTTCGCTATAGGTGTATATCTCGCGGTAAAGATTAGGCTCTTCAACGTCCTGAAGCGAGTATCTGTATGATTTTTGCTCTAAAAGATTAGATTTTTTGGAGATTTCTATCATATTTTTTTGCCTCCGTTAATTAATTAAATAACAAATCACAGTTATTATACTACTTTTTCTTTAATTTTGCAAGACATATTTGAATATTTTTCATATTTTAGCACATTTAATTAAAAAAACGCGCGGCGATTGCAAGTTTTGATGTGCTTTTATTCGTTTTTGGCACTTCGCGGGTATAAAAATGCAAATTTTTGCCGCGAGGTGCAATTTGATTTATATATTTTTTCAACTTTTTGTCGTAAAGCACTTGATTTCTTATTTTATTTTTGTAATAATATATATAATATATCTTGGAGGTGCGCCATGCTCGAAAACCATACTGAACAGTATCATCTCAAATGCAAGCCGGGCGATATAGGCGGCTATTGCATTCTGCCCGGTGACCCCGCGAGAGTTCCGAAGATATCCGCGTATCTCGATCTTTCGCGCCACGTTGCCGCGAACCGCGAGTACACGATACACACGGGACTTCTTTGCGGTGAAAAGGTTACCGTTTGCTCAACGGGCATCGGCGGACCGTCGACCGCCATTGCGGTGGAAGAGCTTGCCGCTTGCGGCGCGCACACGTTTATCCGAATCGGCACTTGCGGCGGAATATCCACGCTCGTGCGTTCGGGTGACGTGGTCATCGCCACGGGTGCGGTACGTCAAGACGGAACGAGCCGCGAATACGCGCCCATCGAATTCCCCGCAGTACCCGACCCCGACGTGCTTTTCTCGCTTATCGCGGCGGCAAGAGATGAAAGATTCTCATACCACGCGGGAGTCGTACAAAGCAAGGACTCGTTCTACGGTCAGCACTCGCCCGAAAGAATGCCGATATATACCGAGCTTTTGGCGAAATGGGAGGCTTACAAGCGTCTCGGAGTGCTCGCAAGCGAAATGGAGGCATCGACGCTTTTCACCGTCGGAGCGGCGCTCGGCGTGCGCTGTGGCGCAGTATTCCACGTAGTATGGAATCAGGAGCGCGCAAACCTCGGACTTGACACGGATGAAAACGAAAGTCACGATACGGACCGCGCCATTCGCGTTGCGATAGGCGCAATAAAACAAATGATAACGGCTCAATAAGGTGAAAAATGCAGAACAATAATAAAGGAAAATTTGACGGCTGGCTTCTTTATTCCGATTTTGACGGAACTGTATACAGCGAGGCTATAACGGTAGAGGAAAAGCCAAAATCAAAAATATCGCAGGAAAACATAGACGCTATTCGCTATTTTCAGGCAAACGGCGGTCGCTTTGCATTTGCAAGCGGACGATTCGTTTCGATGATCTGCGAGACCGTACCGGAGATCAAGCTCAACGCGCCCGTAATATCCGTAAACGGCGCAATACTTGCCTCGCCTGATGACTTTTCGGAGATTCGCCGCGGAACTATCGACACGGCTTCGATGTTTGAATATATGTATAACCTCTACAAGACCGACAAGGGCGTTGTGGGCGGTCATTTTTACGGTGGAGATAATGAATCGTACCACTTCTCCGCTCTCTACGGCGACGAGCCCGACCGCGATGCGTTTCTCGCGGCTATGCCCGACACCTGTCTTAAGATGATAATTCTCGTCAAGGACGAGGACAGCGAACGAGTAACCGAGCTTATTCGCGAGCAGCTTGGCGACAGATACCACGTATCACGCAGTTGGATAAACGGAATCGAGATCGTTGACAAGGCGTTTTCAAAGGGTCAGGCGGCAAAATTTGCAAAGGAATACGTAGGTGCAGAGCATCTCGTTTGCGTTGGTGACTATGAAAACGATATCGATATGATAGAGGCAGCCGACATAGGCTACGCCGTGGCTAACGCCATTCCCGCAGTAAAGGCGGTGGCTGACAGAATAACCGTTTCCGTCCACGAGCACGCGCTTGCCGCGATAGTTCGCGAGCTTGAAGCGGAAATTGACGCAAACGGAAACTAATTTTTCAGGAGCAGGCTATGAAAACAGGAATAATCATCACGTTTGACAAAAACGTTGACGAGCATATAAGAAAGACCGCCGAGCTTGGCATTCCCACCGTTCAGCTTCGCTGTTGGAGCAGCGCCGACCTGACCACAGAGATAGCCGACAAGGCTCTTGCCGCTATGAAGCAATACGGCGTTAGCGCGTCCGCGTTCTGGTGCGGATGGGACGGACTTTCAAGCTGGAATTTCTACGACGGTCCGCTCACCCTCGGTTTAGTTCCGCGCGATTACCGTGACGCGAGAATGAAAATGCTTTTGCGGGGCGCTGAGATCGCGCACTATATGGGGATCACCGACGTTATCACTCACGTTGGCTTCATTCCCGAAAACTGCTATACCACGGAATACCACGAGCTTGTCGCCGCGCTCAAATACATAGCGCGGCAGTTAAAGGAGCGCGGACAATACTTCCTCTTTGAGACGGGTCAGGAAACGCCCGTCACGCTCCTTCGCACCATCGAGGACGTTGGCACGGGCAACCTCGGTATAAATATTGACCCCGCCAACCTATTGATGTACGGCAAGGCAAACCCCACCGACGCGCTTGACGTTTTCGGAAAATACGTCAGGGGCGTTCACGGCAAGGACGGGGAGTACCCCACGAACGGTCGCCATCTCGGAGCTGAAAAGCCTATGGGCGAAGGTCGCGTGAACTTCCCCGTTTTTATAGCAAAGCTCAAAGAGATAGGCTACGACGGCGCGATAACTATTGAGCGTGAGATCGAGGGCGAGGAGCAGATACGCGATATCATCAACGCCAAAGCTCTGCTTGAAGGCATCTTCGCCGAGCTTAACGTGTGAAAAAAGGGTGTTTTTACACCCTTTTTTCAAATTCTACCATATTTGTTTATTTTCAGTTAAGAAATTGGGCATATAATAATATCAACAAAGCTAAAAGGGGCAATAAAATGAGATTGACTGAACGCTTATACAGATTTATGTTAGGAAGAAACGGCTACGATTCGCTCGGAAACGCGCTGATCGTGCTTTATTTGGCTTTATTCATATTGAATATTTTTATCGGCTCACCCATCATTTCCATTCTCATTTTAGTGATCATGGGATATGAAATATTCCGAATGCTCTCACGAAACATATACGCGCGCCAGAAGGAAAATCGCGCGTGGCTGAAGGTTTGGGGAAAATTCAAGGGCTTTTTCAAGATGATACGAAATCGCTTCCGCGACAGAAAAACTCACGTCTACCGCAAATGCCCCGCCTGCAAAAACAACCTTCGCCTTCCGAAGAAAAAGGGCAAGCACACGGTGAATTGCCCCTGCTGCCACAAGAGATTCGAGGTTAAAATATAAAAGGCTGTAATCTGCTATGCATCTTTAGCGGAGAAAACACGAACACCACCAAGGATTTTTCTTTGGTGGTGTTTTCTATCGGTGGGAATATGCGAAAGGCTCCCTCCGGGAGGGAGCTGGGTATGCGTAGCAAAAGACTGAGGGAGAGCGCGTGACAATAAAATCCGCGCAAATTGCAAGTCACGCGGACTCCTTCCACCACTTCGTGGTC
>JAZPZM010000130.1:0-2307 GCA_045544735.1 Eubacteriales bacterium | reverse complement strand
CCACACTTTTGGCATACGAATCTCGGTGGATTAATGTCCATGGGATCTGCGCTCTGCTCTGCGAGGATCACTTCCATCGCTCCGCATTTCGAACAACGAAATTTTTTCTCTGTCATAATTCATCACCTGTCAAGAATGGGCCTGGACGCCCGCATCATCATCAAAATAGTAATCCTCAAGCCAAGCACGAGCATCCTTATTGCCAAGCTCGTCAGCGCCTTTCATCCATGCAATTGCTTCGTTGATATCTGCCTCGACTCCGTCGCCGACTTCATATGCAAGCCCCACGAGATACATCGCGTTCGAGTCGCCCTTTTCAGCCTTTTCGAGTAAACTCTTGAATTCATTCTTATCCATGATCGTTCCTCCATTAAAAAGTGGTTTTGAACCTTCGCGCCGTGTAACTCTGTTACACTTATATTATACTGTTTTCACTTTTTCCTTTGGTCGCTGTAGGAGCGACATTTCTAAACCAGCTCTACGATATCACCGATGTTGCAGCCAAAATACTCGCAAATTCTGATCAGAACGGACATTGACACTTCTTCATCTCTGCGCAGCTTTGTCATCGTATTTGGCGCCAGTTCGATGGCTTTTCTCAAATCGCCCTTGCTCATTTTATGGTCGATGAGCAGCTTCCAAAGCTTGTTATAACTTAATTTTCGTTCCATGAAACTCCACCTATTTGTATTGTAGGCCGAGAGAATCAGCCGTTGTTTTATTATATCACCATCGCAAGCGGGCATCAATCAATTGTAGCAAACTTTCATTTTCAGAGATTGACTTTCGCACATTCTTGCGACCTCATTCGTGCTTTAAAAGTCAGATCCCGAAAAGACCTGACCAAAAAGCGCTCGTTAAAATCTCGTAAATTTCAATATGTATTCATAGCCCCCATCCATCGACATAGGGCGGTAATAATTCTGTTTGCCTTTTTCGACCGCAAGCTCCTTGATAAGCGTGCCGTCATCACGGTTAAAAGACACAATAACCTTATCTTCTTCCACCTTGTCAATTCTTAAATTGGCGAAGTGCGGTTTTATTGTTTTGCCTTCAATAAGTGGCAGCTTATACGTGCCTTTTCTCTTTGTTCTGTGACCGACAGCCCAAAAATACTCAATGATTTTAATTTTCATAATCAGTCATCCTTCTGCTCCAAAAGAGCCTCATCCATCGTCAGATCATCGAACACATTATCCCTGAATTCCTTCTTGCAATTATTGCACTGAAGGATATCGGGCGCAATGTCGATCATAACACCGGGACCGTACTTTTTCACAGCACCGCTTCCGTCCAGACGGGTTACGTTTTCACTTCCGCAATACGGGCATTTTACTTTCACAGCCATAACGTGCCTCCTTAGGTGTATATCTGCATGATTCTCACGTCGGAGAAGTCCTGCACCTTCAG
Organism: Eubacteriales bacterium; assembly: GCA_045544735.1. GTDB lineage: Bacteria > Bacillota > Clostridia > Oscillospirales > CAG-272 > CAG-390. The sequence continues at coordinate 897 of JAZPZM010000130.1, read as the reverse complement.
CTTATCTTTGTCAATATAGAAGCACAGGAAGCCTTCGTCGGTGAAATTGATGCAAATGTCATCCGTTTCCATCGAATCAAGCTGGAAAAGCATCTGCCAGCCGTCGATGCACTCATACCAAAAGCCGTTATCCATGGAAGGCTCGCCGAGAAGCAGGTGTGTTTCGCTGTCATCTGCCAGGAACCCAGCCTCGACCAATTGGAATTCTACCTTCATTTCTCTAAAGGACAAATCTTCGCCGTCCTCATCAACGTAGTTGATGGCGTGGAGGTCATCGTCTCTTTCGTGATAAATCACACGACAGGCACTTTCATTACTCGGATCATGAGGCATTTCGTCAAGATCATAGAAGAAGTACAGCATTCCGTTCTTTGGCAGAATACCGTCCTTATCGAATTTTGTAGCCTCGGCAAGATTGATCTGTCCGATAAAGGAAAGATCATATTCCTCGCCGTCCACCTCAATGGTGGGCCATTCAAAGCCATCGAAAATATCGGGTGCGCCGAAGAGCTTGGATGCGCCGATAGAGAGTTTCTCATCTACGTAGCTTGTAATTAATCGAATACTATTCATGGTTATCCCTCCTTGTGGCTATATTATCTCATGTTTCCCCTTTGCCGTGGTCGCTTTTACAGCGACATTTTAAAACACATCAAATCCAAGCTCATAAAGCATTTCGTTAATATCGTTAAAATCAAAAACCTGTCGTGATATGCAAAATGCAATAGCAAGATCGTATTCCTCCGATCTTGACAGGCTGTATCCGGCAGAAGACAAAAGCGCGTCCGCATCTTCTCTCGAAAGCTCAAGGGCAAGACACAAGGCAACAACCGTTTTCTTGCACGGAACGTATTTTTTGCTCGAACGGATCTTGGAAAAGAGTCTTCGATCGATCCT
>JAZPZM010000129.1:0-4991 GCA_045544735.1 Eubacteriales bacterium | reverse complement strand
TTTTCCATTTGTTCCAATATAGCTGTAATTCAAATTATACTCTGTTGGAATATACTGCGTAAAAAAGGTTGCCGCGATAACCAAAACTAAGCAGGCAGCTATGGCAGAAGCCCATTTTAGCCACGCACTGCCCTTCAGTTTCTTTTTCTCAGCTAACGTTTTTTTCATTCTAACGTACCGTTCAAGAATGTCCGAATCAAGTTCGGTAATGGCATCTGCCAATTTATCTTGTGTCATATTATAAAACCCTCACTTTCAAGTTTTTCTTTGAGCCCGATTTTGATTGACTTGATCTCTCTTTTGACGGTGGATATACTGCATCCAAGCTCCTCACAAATCTTTGCAATCGGCTCGGCAAAATAATATCTGCCGACAAAGATATACATTTGTCTGTCGGGGAGAGATCTAACGTAATTACTTATGATCTTGCCAAGCTCTTTTGCTTCAATTTCAGCGTTCATATCGCTGTCGTCTGCTATGAAATCTTCAAGCTCGGAAAGGGATACCGTAAATTCCGATGCAACGCGCTTCTGACGGTTATTCGCTCTGAAACGGTCGATTGCCGTTCTCCGCATGATTGCTCCGAGGAAAGCTTGTAAAGCCACGGGTCTTGCCGGAGGAATCGCGTTCCAAGCACCAATATATGTATCATTCAGACATTCCTCGCTGTCGCACATATCGTGAACAATGTTCATTGCAACCGAAAGCAAAAAACTCTTATACTTAATATCGGTTTCTTTAATGGCTTGCTCGTCACGTAGCCAATATAGCTCGACGATCTGCTCGTCGCTCATCTTAGCTGCTTGCCTTGTTTGAAGTTCCATAACACACCTCCTTCGTTGATGTTTGAAAGCGCCTTCATAAATAATAGTCGATACTTATATCAAAAAGGCTCACTTTTTTTGAAAGTTTTTCGGATTTTCTTTATTATATCATATTTTTGCGTAATTGTGTGAATATAGAGAAAAAGGGTGCCGCCGAAGCGACACCCAATATATTAGTCCAAAGTTATCTTCAATCTCTCAAACACCTTTACAAGAATGATGCCGAGAATCAGTCCCGCTGCGCCTTGTACCGCGTTAGCAGGGACATTGACCGCAGAAGGAACAAAACCATACATAAAACCTTCAAAGACAAAGTATCCAAACACCATAACGATCTCAGCAAGAACTGCGCCGATGATCTGAGAAGGAAGTCTGCCGAGCCGCTTATTCATCAGCTTGAAGCAAGCGAACGCGATAAGAGCCATTGAGCCTTTTATCAAAAAGGTTGCGGGAGCGTATGTAATATACCCCGAGAACATATCCGCAAGTGCAGAACCAAGACCTGCCGCCACGAAGCCGTAACCGGGAGATAAGAGCCATCCGCACAAAAGTACGATGCAATCGCCTATATTCAGATACCCTTTCATCGGAGAAGGGATTTTGATTATCATTGTCGCTACGCATACCATAGCTGCCATAAGTGCCGTTATAACAATTCTTTTCGTTTTTGAGTGCATTTTTATGATACCACCTTTACATATCGGTGATAATAGTATATAATATATCTGACCATATAACAATCACCAATCAAGGAGTATTTTATATAGCCAGATGAAGTATATCATTGATAAAAACAAACACCCCGTATATCTGCAACTCTATACGCAGATACGTGACGATATAGTAAATGGGTTATATCCATACAACAGTAAGCTCCCATCAAAAAGAAGTCTTGCGGAGGAAACGGGTGTCAGCACCATAACGGTTGAACACGCCTACTCGCTTCTGTGTGACGAGGGTTATACAGAATCAAGGGAGCGAAGCGGATTTGTCGTGATCTTCCGTCAGAACGACGGCTTTGCTTCTACCACCAAAACCGCGCATACGTATCACACGTCCTATCATTCATCAAGCGACTTTCCCGAGTTTCCGCTTTCCGTATTAAGCAAGACGATGCGAAAGGTACTGACCGACCACGGAGATCTTCTTCTTGAAAAGTCGCCCAACCTCGGTTGCACCGAACTCCGCGAGGCTATTAAGCGTTATCTTGCGCGAAATCGCGGCATAGAAGTATCTACCGAACAGATCGTTATCGGCTCCGGATCGGAATATCTTTACGGACTTATCGTTGAGCTTCTTGGGAGAGATAAGATGTTTGCCATTGAGTTTCCCTCATACAAAAAGATCGAGCAGGTATATAGAGCTGCCGAGATCAATTACGAATCTCTTTCATTGACTCCCACGGGCATTGATAGTTCTGCTCTCAGCTCATCAAGAGCAGATATTCTTCATACCACGCCATACCGAAGCTACCCAAGCGGCGTTACGGCAACGGCGTCCAAACGTCACGAATACCTGCGATGGGCAAGTGAAGGGGAACGATATATTATAGAGGACGATTTTGAGTCCGAGTTCTCGGTTTCTACCAAACCGACCGAAACACTTTTTGCGCTTTCAACGAAAGATAACGTGATATATCTGAATACGTTTTCCAAAACCATATCTCCCTCGTTACGTATCGGTTATATGGTACTGCCAAAGTATCTTGTCGAGGTTTACGAAAACAAGCTCGGCTTCTACTCTTGCACAGTTCCCACTTTTATGCAGTACGTTCTTACCGAACTTATTGATAACGGTGACTTTGAACGACACATCAATCGTGTCAGACGAATGATGAGAAAGAAATTATCTACATAAGCTAAAAATGCCCTCGCTCCGATTGGAACGAGGGCATAAATATTATTCGGGAACAGCCATGCCACTATCCGTGACCTTGCCTTTATACATAGAGATTGCACCGCCTACTGTGTTGTCCTCGCCCAAAACGATTTCTGTTTGGAATTTGACCGCCACGGTATCGCCAACCTTGATATCGGTACATTCAAGGTAACGTCTGATAATCAAATCTTCGGTCAAAATCTTGAATACCATTCCATCATTTTTATCCTTGCAGAGAACGGTATCGTCAATCAGAACGTAACCGTCACCGATTTCAGTTATAGTTCCTGCAATCGTGTATTCGTATTGTTCACGCTCTGCTTCGGTCGCATTGCTCTTTGCGTGAGTAATGATCTTATTTGCCGCATCCTCGCCAATGTAATAGACATAACTGTAATTGAATACGTTGGTGGAAACATATCCATCCTCTGTGATATAGAATACCTTCTTGTATACTCCAAGTTCTTCCGACGTTGCGGTGAAGCTCAAGTAATTTCTATCTCCACGACTCCATTTATCATTTTCTGCATATAACTCTGCGTTTCTACATTCAGAAAGGACTTGCCAAATATACTCGTCATCGGTAATTTGATAATATCCTTTTTCCTTGTATCCTTCGTTTACAGAGAACTTTATAAGCGGTAAGGTTTCAGAAAGATTATAGGCATCAAGAAGCTCTCCAAAGGTTGCGGGACATTTTACTTCGTCATTAAAATAGACGTAATACTCGTTATCCATTCCAACAGCAATCATTTTTTCTTCCGACACACCATTTATCTTTCTCACGTTAAAAGTTTCGGTGTAGGTCTTGTCGGTGTAGCTATCCACACCTTGCGGCGTACAAGTTCCAAGAACTTCTACGAGCATAGATTCATTTATTGCTCTTGCTCTTGTACGATAGTCATTCCCATTATACTTTACCGTATAATACTTTTCATAGGTCAACTTATATTCCCACGGGAACTCAATATCCCCTTCACTTCCGCTGATTACTCCTTTGTAATCGCGGTCTATTCCGCCAATCGAAATAGGATCTCCGCCTAAAAACATTGGTACGATTAAAGCTGCTGCCATAACCATTACCATAAAGCAAGCAGCGATAGATCCCCACTTGATAAAGGATTTCTTCTTGCTTGTCCTCTTATATGTGACAGCGCCGTTTACAAGATCTTCGGGGAGATTTCCGATTGCTTCAGAAATTCTCGGTGTTTTCATATTTCAACGCCCTCCTTGATTAAGTAATCTTTTAGTTTCTTTCGGGTGTGATACAACATACTCTTGACCTTATCCTCGGTAAAATCATATCTTTTCGCTATATCACCGACAGAATCAAAGAAATAGTATTTGCGAATAAACACATTCCGAACATCCACTTTTTCTTTTCGCAGAAAGTCGCTTATCAACTCGGTTAGGTTGTCGTTGCTGATATTCTCCCCGATACTCTCATCTGGTAAGATTTCGGCAAGTTCATCAAGAGATACAATCGTAGATTGAGATCTCTTTTGTCGAGCCATAGCTTCAATTCGTTTCAAAGATATGTTTCGCGTGATCTTACACAGAAATGCCATAAAGTTATTCGGTCTCGTTGGTGGAATCGCGTTCCAAACACCGATATATGTGTCGTTTACACACTCCTCCGAATCTTCGTTGTTGTTCAAGATATTGTAAGCAATGCTGTGACAGAGCTTTCCGTATTTAGCATCTGTCTCTTTGATTGCCTGCTCGTCTCTTGCAAAATACAGTTCGATGATATTCAGATCATCCATGTTGTTCACCTCCTTCGTTTGAGCTAAAAGCGCTTTCACCCTATAAGTACGTTTTTTTAGGGGTTGGTGGCAAAATAATCGAAAACTTTTTTATATTATATCATATTTTTTCTAAAAGTGTGTGAACTGCTATGAAAACAAATAATAAAGGCGACACCCGATATGGCATCGCCTTTCGTTGCTATTATTCAATCAAACCACGTTGAAAAGTTCTCGGGAACATCAAAAGGCAGGGATTCCCACTCGGATATATCTCCGATGCCCTCAACCCTCAAGCCCTCTCCATTCAAACTGAAATGACCGTAATCTTTAATGTGCAAGAATTTATCCATTTGATCACATTTAGTTATAAATTTGCTGTAATCAATTCTCACCTCATACTTTCCGGGTGCAGTTGGGAAGCTGTCAGCACGTGCGCCATTGACCGTGAAAATCAGATCTTCATCACTACTAAATATTGCTTCTACTTCTCCTTCGTTGAATCCTCTAAAGTATAGGTGGAGAGGTGTTTCATCGTTTTTTT
>JAZPZM010000128.1:0-16550 GCA_045544735.1 Eubacteriales bacterium | reverse complement strand
GGAGAAGTCGGATATAACGGTGGCAACCTTAGAGCCTTTTTTGAGCGTGATAAGCTGTGAGCCTATGGACGTTCTCGTGGTCTTTTCGGGAATCAGGGAGGTCGAAAGGACGATGGCGCGATCGTTTGAGGAAACTATCAGAAGCTCAAACGGCTCGCTCTCCTCGAAAATACCGACCACCGCAGAGGTGGATGCGTATGCTCCCGTCATTTTTCTGCGCTTGCCCTTAACCGCATACGCCGAGAGGGGAACTTTTACGCCCTTGCCGTTTTCAAATACGAATACCATACGCCTATCGTCAGGCCACTCCGTACCAATGCGCATAAAGATGGGCTTTTCACCCTCGTCAAAGCCGAGCTTGCTCGGCAGATACTCGCCAAGCTCCGATGCCTTGCAGGTGGGGATATCAAGCGCGCGACAGCGGTAAAGCTGACCTTGATTCGTAAAGAATGCAAGCTCGGAGACGTTCTCGCCGTCAAGCTCTGCGATTATTCTGTCGCCCTCCTTCACCTTTTGCTCGTCGTTGCCCTTAAGAGATTGCGTTGTGATCTTCTTAAAGTAACCGTCCGCAGTAAGGAAGAAGTGCGCGGGGTAGTTTTCGATATGCTCCTCCGGCTTGTATACGGCAACATCCTCGGAGGAAACGATGGAGGAGCGACGCTCCTGACCGTATTTTTTCTTGATCGCGGCAAGCTGGTCGGCAATGAGCTTTTTCAGCTTAAGCTCGTCAGCAAGCGTGGCTTCAATGTCAGCGATATCCTTTCGCAGAGAGTCTATTTCGTTTACTCGGTTGAGAATGTACTCTCTGTTGAGGTTGCGAAGCTTTATTTCTGCAATAAATTCAGCCTGACGGGTGTCTATGCCAAAGCCTTTGCAGAGATTCGGGATAACGTCCGAATCCTTTTCCGTTCCGCGAATTATGCGGATAGCCTTATCAATGTCAAGCAGTATCTTGCCAAGTCCCAAGAGGAGATGTAGCTTGTCCTGCTTTTTTTGAAGCTCAAAGGTAAGCTCGCGGCTAAGGCAGAGGCAACGGAATTTTATCCACTCGCGCAAGAGGTCCATTACGCCGAGCTGACGTGGGACGGAATCTATAAGAACGTTGAAGTTGCACGAGAACGAGTCCTCAAGTTTCGTGTTCTTGAAAAGCTTCAGCATCAGCGCGTCGGGGTCGACTCCGCGGCGCAGGTCAAGCGTCAGCTTAAAGCCCGAAAGGTCGATCTCGTCTCTGAAATCAACGACCTCCTTGAGCTGATTGTCCTTTATCATATCCCCGATACGCTTCATTATGATCTCGATAGTCGTTGAGTAGGGGATCTCAAGGATGTCTATACAGTTGGCTTCCGCATCGTAGCGGTAGCGCGCGCGTATCCTTACGGGACCCGAGCCCGTTTCGTAAACGCGGCGCATAGCCTCTCGGTCGTAAATTATCTCGCCGCCGCCGGGGAAATCGGGGGCGGGCATAATGTCAAGAAGCTTGTCGGTGTCTATCTTCGGGTGGCGCAGGAGCGCTATCGTAGCGTCGCAGACCTCCGCAAGATTGAACGAGCATATATTTGACGCCATACCGACGGCAATGCCGAGGTTCGGTGTGACGAGAATATTCGGGAAGGTGGTGGGAAGAAGCACGGGCTCCTTCATAGTGCCGTCGTAGTTGTCTACCATGTCGACGGCGTTTTTATCTATACCGTCAAAAAGCTCTGCGGAAAATTTGTCGAGCTTGACCTCCGTGTAACGCGACGCGGCGTAGACCATGTTCGAGCTGTACTGCTTTCCGAAAGAACCCTTTGAGTCAACGAATGGGTGGAGCAGAGAAGCGTTGCCGCGGGTAAGGCGCACCATCGTTTCATAGATCGCCGCGTCACCGTGCGGGTTAAGCTTCATCGTCTGTCCTACGACGTTTGCGCTCTTGGTACGCGCCCCCGTCATAAGTCCCATTTTATACATCGTATAAAGGAGCTTTCGGTGAGAGGGCTTGAATCCGTCTATTTCGGGTATGGCTCTGGAAACTATAACGCTCATAACGTATGGCATATAGTTTTTCTCAATAGTATCGGTTATAAGCTGGTCGGTTGCGGGCGCGTGGGGCGCGGAAATCGGTTTTTCGTCAACTTTTTTCTTCTTAGCCATTTTGAATTCCTTAAATATAGAAAATGATTATTTTTCGAGCTTGATAACGGTATGCGCCGCCGCGCGGATGAGTCTGTTGTATATGGCAAGACCGTATCCTTCGGTGGATGGAAGGTTTGCGTATATTTTACCGCCCCTCATTCCGTTGGATTCTCGGAGTGCGGCAAAAATGCGGTGTGCCTGCGCTTCAAGGTCGCTTTCTGCGCCAATACGTATCGTGCCTTTGCCAAGCTCGCTTGCCTGCTCGTTGTAGCAGATTATCACACAGCTTTCGCTTGCTTGCTTTTCCTTGAAAAACGCAAGGCGAGCGTCGGCGCTTCCGTCGATGAGGACGAGCGGCTTTGCAGGGGCGTAGTGTCTGTATTTCATTCCCGGAGAAAGCGGACGCTCGTTTTCCTTTAGCATATGCGTTACGGCATCGGAAACCGTAACGTCGGAGCATACGCAGCACAGCGCGTCGTAGGTTACTGCACCGGGGCGCAGAAGCACGAGCGAGTCCTCGCCCGTCAGCTTTACTATGGTGGATTCCACACCCACCTCGCACTCTCCGCCGTCGATTATACAGTCGACCTTTCCGCCCATATCCTCTATAACGTGAGCGGCGCAGGTGGGAGAGGGACTGCCCGATATGTTAGCGGACGGCGCGGCTATGGGAAGCCCCGAAAGGCGTATAAGCTCACGCGCCACGGGGTGCGCGGGGCAACGCACCGCAACGCTGTCAAGTCCGCCCGTGACCGTGTTGGGTATGGTATCTTTTTTTGGCATAATTACCGTCAGCGGACCTGGCATAAAATGCTCGGCAAGACGGTAATAGAGCGGAGAGGTCACGGCGTATGGCTCGGCGTCGCGCGGGTCGCAGACGTGGATAATAAGAGGGTTGTCGGACGGTCTGCCCTTTGCCTCGTATATTTTTCTTGCGCTCTCGGCGCAGGTTGCGTCCGCGCCGAGACCGTAAACGGTCTCCGTCGGAAATACCACCGTGCCGTGCCGCTTGATTATTTGCGCCGCGCCAAGAAGTGCCTCACTCGTTACGGCGCTTGCGTCGATCTTCAAAATTTCGGTCTTCATAAAGTACCTTGCATAAGTTAAAAAGAATTATTTTCTCCGTTTTTGAGCTTTTCGGCGGTATCGGCGGCGATGAGGGAGTCCATCATCGCTCCTATCGCGCCGTCAAGAAAGCTGTCAAGGGAATGGAGAGTAAGTCCTATTCTGTGGTCGGTAACGCGGTTTTGCGGATAGTTGTAGGTGCGTATCTTTTCGCTTCTGTCGCCGCTTCCGACCTGCGAGCGGCGTGTGGACGCTATCGCGTTTTCCTGCTCGGTGCGCTTTATGTCGTAGAGCTTTGCGCGCAATAGCTTCAGCGCCTTTTCCTTGTTCTGGAACTGTGAACGCTCCTGCTGACATTCGATAACGATTCCCGTGGGCTTGTGCGTAAGGCGCACGGCGGATTCGGTCTTGTTTATGTGCTGACCGCCCGCGCCGCTTGATTTGCAGGACTCAAAAACAAGGTCGGACGGGGGAATGTCTATTTCAACGGTATCTGCCTCGGGCAATACCGCAACCGTAACGGTAGAGGTGTGAATGCGCCCCTGCGACTCGGTTTCGGGAACGCGCTGAACGCGATGCACACCCGACTCAAACTTGAAGCGCGAATACGCGCCGTCGCCGTCTATGGTAAAGCATATCTCGCGGTAGCCGCCGAGCCCCGTTTCGTTTGCCGTGGCAACGGAGAGCTTAAAGCCCGCGCGCTCGCAATACATCGAGTACATACGGAACAGCGAGGAGGCGAAAAGCGCCGCCTCGTCACCTCCCGCACACGCGCGTATCTCGACGACGATGTTCTTATCGTCATTCTCGTCGCGCGGAAGAAGCATTATCTGCAACTGCTCGTGAGTCACGCGCACGCGCTCCTTGGCAAGAGTCAGCTCCTCCTGTGCAAGAATGCGGATGTCAGCGTCGGGCGAACTCAAAAGCTCCTGTGCCTCCTCTACGTCGCAAACGGCACGCAGATATTCACGGTATTTCGTAACTATGGGGGTCAGCGCCTTGTATTCGCGCAGAATAGCCGTGTATTTTTCAATATCGGAGATAACGGCGCTGTCCTCAAGCATAGCCGAAAGGAGGACGTATTTTTCCTCCGTTTCCTTTAAGCGTTTAAGCATCAGTAGCGGTTAAATGCAGAGAAACTGCGGTGTGCTTCGTAGAGGTCTACCTTGGAAATGACTTCATAAGGCGCGTGCATAGCAATTACGGGAACACCGAGGTCAACGGTCTCGATATTGTGATTTGCAATATATTTAGCAACGGTTCCGCCGCCGCCGAAATCGACCTTGCCAAGCTCGCCCGCCTGCCAGACCACGCCGTCCTTTGCCATGACGGAACGAAGCCAGCCGATGTACTCGGCGGAAGCGTCGTTAGTGCTGGATTTTCCTCTTGCGCCCGTGTACTTGGTGAGCACTACGCCGCAGGAAAGCAGAGCGGAGTTGCGCTTTTCGAACGCCTCGGAGAAATTGGGGTCGTACGCCGCGGAAACGTCGGCGGAAAGGCACTTGGAGTTAGCGCGTACGACCGCACCGCTAACACCTTGAGAAGCGGCAATAGCGTCAATGATATCAAGCATAAGGTCGCACTGCATACCCGTGTTGCCGTCGCTTCCGACCTCCTCCTTGTCGGCAAGGATGCACATCATCGTGTGGGGGGAGTCAAGGCTTTCAAACAGCGCGGTAAGCGCGGGGTAGGAGCAAACTCTGTCGTCGTGTCCGTATCCGCATATCATAGAGCGGTCAAGGCCCGCATCACGCGCGTTGCCCGCGGGAACGGCGCAAAGCTCTGCGGTAAGGAAGTCCTCCTCGCAGATGCCGTATTTCTCGTTAAGGATGGAAAGAACGTTGAGCTTTATACCGTCGGGCTCGTCTGCGATGGGACGGCTTCCGATAAGGAGATTGAGCTTTTCGCCCGCAATAGCCTCGCCAAGCGGCTTCTTGTCGGATTCCTTGCCAAGATGGGGGAGAATATCGTTGATATAAAGAACGGGATCGCCCTCGTCCTCGCCGATGGTCACGTTGACGGTGCTTCCGTCAGCACGAACGACAACGCCGTGGAGAGCCAAGGGAGTGGCTACCCACTGATACTTTCTGATACCGCCGTAGTAGTGCGTTTTAAGGAAGCACATTCCGCTTTCCTCGTAAAGCGGCACTTGCTTAAGGTCGAGTCTGGGGGAGTCGATGTGTGCGGCGGAGATGCGTATTCCGTTGGCTACGCTCTCGCTTCCTATGGCGAAAAGGAAGATGTTCTTTCCGCGGTTGTTGTAGTAATAGCGGCCGCCCGCCTTTATCTCGTCACCGAATGCGTAGGGAACAAAGCCGTTCTTCTCGGCAAGTGCGATAGAAGCAACGACTGCCTCGCGCTCGGTCTTGGATGCGTCAAGGTATTTTACGTAGTCCTTGGCGTACTGATAAGCCTCGTCAATGAATGCGGAGTCCTTCTTTGCGTATACGGTCTCCTTTTTGTAGGTAAGTGCGCGTGCTGCCTGCGCAGGGGTCTTGATTTCTGACATTTTTATATCCTCCGTAAATTAAAATCAATCGTAAAGCTTGCGGTATATTTCCGCTATCTTGTTTGCGTTTTCGATATACTCGACGGTTTCCTCGTTGGGTATGTTTTTGAGTGTGCCGTCCGTGTTTGAATAATTAGCGTTCCAGCGCCACTCGTCAACCGTCGGCTCGCCTATGTGGAGAGCCGCCCAGACACAGTCCCAATTTCCGTACTTTATATAAAGCGTGCTGAGCCAATACGCGCCGAAGCGAAGGTTCGTTTCGGGCTCGTAAAGAAGCCCCGCGTCTACCGCAAGTCCAAGCTCCGCTCCCATCTCGGCGTATTGCTCCTTCGTGAGTGAAAACAGACCTATGCCGCCGTCCTCGGTCTTTAGCGAGGAATCAAAGTCGCTTCGCATTTTTACCGTGGTGTAGATAGCCCACGTCGGAACTCTGTATTCAAGCGAAAGTGCGCTGACCGTGTCGTTGTATTCGCGCGGATACTCGCTTCTTTGGTAGCTGTCGGCTATTTTGTCGTAAAGGAAGCCACAGCCTATCGATAGCGCGATTATGATAATTATTATCAGCGAATTTATAAGTGATCTTCTCATCTTTGTCCTACGTGTTTGTGATTTTCGCCGCGATATCCGCGACCGCTCTTTGAAGCTCGTCCGAGTCTCCCGTGTTATACACCGTAACGTCACAGCGCTCGGTATACCACTCGTCACTCTTGGCGGCGTCAAGACGGGCGTTGAGCGCACACGTCGGCAAGCCGTCACGCTCGGAAAGCCTTGAAAGCCTCGTCTCTCTCGGCGCAAGCAGGGCGACGGTAAGGTCGCATTCCTTGTCAAATCCCGATTCAAACAGCAACGGCGCGTCAACCAGCGCTCCGCGGTATTCCGTTGGAAGCGCGGCTATGCGGCGGCGCACCTCGGAAAGAACGTATTTGTGGGTGATGGCGTTAAGGATGTCGAGCTTGGCTTTTGCGTCGGGTGCAAATACGATATTCGCAAGAGCGCGTCTGTCAAGCGCGCCCGTGGGGAGCAAAACGCTATCCCCAAATTTCTTTGCAAGCTCGCGCGTGCAGTCGGATGGAGCGTCCGTAAGCTCGTGGTAGACCTCGTCGCAATCAATAGCGAAAAAGCCCGTATTCGCAAAGAGGGAACAGAATAGCGATTTACCCGCGCCGCTCGGACCCGTAACACCTATCGTAAACATAGCATTCTCCTAAAAAGGCACATATATATAAATTATAGCACATTTAATATTAAATTTCAATAGTAGAAAATAATTTTTATAATTATTGCGTTAAAGGTTGAAATGGGCGATTTTTTGTTGTATAATGTTAAATGGATTGTTATGGAAAAAAGGTGTACTATGAAAAAATATAAATGGCTGCTTTTTGATGCGGACAACACTCTGCTTGATTTCACCCGCGCCGAGCGCGCAGGCATCACCGACACGCTCATCGGTATGGGATTGCCCGCGACCGACGAGGTCGTAACGACGTACAGCAAGATAAACGACGGTCTTTGGAAGGATCTGGAGCGCGGACTTGTGACAAAGGAGCGTCTTAAGGTCGTGCGCTTTGAAAGGCTCTGTCAGCACTACTCGCTTGAAGGCGATCCCGCGGCGATAGCGGCGGAGTACGTTAAAAACTTATCAAAGTACGGATACCTTTGCGGCGGCGCACTTGAGCTTTGCCGCGCGCTTTACGGCAAGTATGATATGTATATAATAACCAACGGCATAAAGGTCATTCAGGACTCGCGATTTGCCAAAAGCGGAATAAAGGAATACTTTATCCACTCATTTATTTCTGACGAAATAGGTTGCGAAAAGCCCGGACGCGCGTTTTTTGACCACGTTGCAAATAGCATCGACGGCTTTGATCCCGCGTATGCTCTCGTTATCGGCGATTCGCTCACGTCCGATATTCTCGGCGGTGTGAATTACGGAATAGATACCTGTTGGGTGAATCCCAAGGGGCACGAAAAGCCCGCCGATCTTCCCATAACGTATACGGTAACAACGCTCTCCGAGGTAGCAAGTCTGCTCGGTGAGGAATAATTGTTTCGGAGGTCTGACTTGAATAATTTCAACGAAAAAACGGCACTCGTCTGCCGTGAGCTTTCGGATAAAGGTATAAATTTTGAAAAGGATGCTCCGCTCAGCGCACGCACGAGCTTCAAGATAGGCGGAAACGCAGACGTTGTTATCTTTCCCGAAACGGAAAGCGAGCTTGTCGCGGCGGTAAGCGTGCTAAAAGCCGCAGATATGCGCTTTATGCTCGTCGGGAACGGAACGAATCTTCTGTTCTCCGATAAAGGTTATCGCGGAGCGGTTATAATTACGAAAAAAATGAGAAAAATAACCGTAGATGGAAATATCCTCTCGGTGCTTTGCGGTGATTCGTTCACCGAGGCGGCGATCGCCGCCAAGGACGCTTCTCTCACGGGGCTTGAATTTGCATACGGCATCCCCGGTAGCTGTGGCGGCGCGGTCTGTATGAACGCGGGGGCTTACGGCGGCGAGGTATCGGGAGTGCTTCTCGATATGCGCGTGCTCGATACCGCAAGCGGAGAAGTGTTTACGATATCGAAGGCTGACGCGAGGCTTTCGTATCGCCACAGTATTATAAGAGATTTTCCAAGCTACGCCGTTATCGGCGCACGCTTTGCGCTTAAAAGCGGAAACAAGGACGAAATAAACGCCTATATGCAGGATATTATGGGCCGCCGCCGCGATAAGCAGCCGCTTGAATATCCGAGCGCGGGCAGCGTTTTCAAGCGCCCTGCACCCGATATGTACGTCGGTAAGATGATAGAGGAGCTTGGTCTTAAGGGCTTTACTATCGGCGGTGCGCAGGTGTCGAAAAAGCACGCGGGCTTCATAATCAACGTGGGCGGCGCGACCGCATCCGACGTTCTCGCCCTCGTTGAGCATATCAAAAAATCCGTGCTTTCCGCCTATTCGGTGGAGCTTGAGTGCGAGATATGTGCGGTGAGTGAAGAATGAAAAGCTTTTCATCACAGGTAAAGGACGAGGTGCTTGCCTCCGTCCCAAGCTCACAATGCTGTCGCCGCGCTTTGCTTATGGGGCTTATGATAAACGCCGAGTGCGGCATCGGAGATGCCGTTTATCTTCGCATCACGGGCAAGGAGCTTGCGCCCATTGTGCAAAGGCTGCTGTTTGAGCAGTTTGGCAGAGAGGTCACGCCAGACGTTACGAATTGCTACGGCAGGAGCGTGGCGGAGTTCGGCTTCGTGTCGTCAAAGCTTGCCGCCGCCCTTACGGAGCTTTCCGATGCGCAAAAGACGGAGCAGACTTTGCCGTTTTTGAAGTGCAAGGCTTGCGCCTCCGCCTTTTGTGCGGGACTTCTGCTTTCTGCCGCAAGGATCAGCGATCCCGCAAAGGAATCAAGGCTTGAGTTCAGAATAAGCGATCCTCAAAGAGCTATGCGAACAGCCGCATTCTTTGCGTCAAGGGGCAACACCCCGTCTATTTCGGGCAGAACGGAGCTTACCTCGCTTCTTTTCCGTCGCACCGAGGACGTGGAGGACGTTTTGGCTATCGGCGGCGCGAGCGTGTCAGCGATGGCTTCGATGCAGCAAAAGCTCGTCAGAGAGCTGCGCGGCGAGGTTAACAGAAAATCAAATTGCGAGGTAAAGAACATACGCCGCGCGACCTCTGCGGCGACCTTACAGCTTGAAGCCATAAAAAAGCTCAGAGCATCGGGAAAATTTGACCTTCTCTCCGACGAGCTGAAGGAAACGGCGATATTAAGGGAGGAAGAGCCCGAAATGCCGCTTTCGGAGCTTGCCCAAAGGCACGTTCCGCCGATCTCAAAATCGGGACTTAATCACAGAATGGAAAAGCTGCTTTCGGCGGCTGAAAAAATATAAGAAAGGGGATAGCTTATGTCGGGCTTTGTCCATTTGCACCTTCATACCGAATACAGCCTGCTTGACGGAGCTTGTCGCGTAAAGGATATACCCGCGGCGGCAAGGGCGATGGGGCATACTGCGGTCGCGATAACGGACCACGGCGCAATGTTTGGCGCGGTGGAGTTTTGGCGTACCTGCAAAAAAGCGGATATAAAGCCGATAATAGGCTGTGAGGTCTACGTAGCCCCGAACTCCCGCTTTGAAAAGATCGCGGGGCGCGAGGGCGGTGCGCATCACCTCGTTCTCCTTTGCGAAAACGAGATAGGATATAAAAATCTCATTTATCTCGTTTCAAAGGCTTACACCGAGGGCTTTTATTCAAAGCCGAGGGTGGACGCGGAGCTTTTAAAGGATCACGCAGAGGGAATAATTGCGCTTTCCGCTTGCCTTGCGGGCGAGATACCGTCGGCGCTCACGGGCGGCGACTACGACCGCGCACGTCAGATAGCGCAAAAATACGTCAAGATATTCGGCAAGGATAATTTCTTTATCGAGCTTCAAAATCACGGCATAGCCGAACAAAGGCAGATACTTCCCGAACTTTATGCGCTTGCGCGTGAGCTTGGGCTTGGCGTAGTTGCGACCAACGACGTTCACTATCTTAAAAAGAGCAACGCGCGTACTCAAGCCGTTATGATGTGCATTCAGACGGGAACGACTATGCAGGACGAGGGACGCTTCGGCTTTGAGACGGACGAGTTTTACTATAAATCCACCGACGAAATGGAGCGTCTTTTCGGCGGTTTTGAGGGTGCTATCGAAAACACCGTAAAAATTGCCGAAAGATGTAACGTTGAGTTCGATTTTGATACCATAAAGCTTCCAACCTACCCCGTACCGTCGAATACTACTGCGGAAGCAGAGCTTCGCCGTATAGCCGAGGACGGACTTTCAAGACTTGAAAGGGAAGGCAAGATACCTGCCGTGGGTCATACCGCCGCGGAGTACCGCGATAGGATGGAATACGAGCTTTCCGTCATTCACAAAATGGGCTACGACGACTATTTTCTCATAGTTGCCGATTACGTCAATTTTGCCAAGCGCTCCGATATTCCCGTAGGACCGGGGCGCGGTTCGGGATGCGGAAGCCTCGTGGCGTTCTGCACGGGCATTACAGACATAGATTCTATTCGCTTCGATCTGCTTTTCGAGCGTTTTCTTAATCCCGAAAGGGTAAGTATGCCCGATATTGATATTGATTTTTGCTATAACCGCAGGGACGAGGTCCTTGAATACGTTAAAGAAAAATACGGCGCTGACAGAGTGTCGCAGATAGTCACCTTCGGTACGCTTGCCGCACGCGCCGCCATACGCGACTGCGGACGTGCGCTCGGTATGCCTTACGCCGAGGTTGACGCTATTGCCAAGCTCGTGCCGCGCGCGCTCGACGTTACCGTTGAGGATGCGTTGAAGCTTGATGCGATAAGGGAAAAATACGATAGCTCCGAGCAGGTAAGAGTCCTTCTTGATACCGCGTCTGCACTTGAGGGGATGCCCCGTAACGTTTCCATACACGCCGCGGGTGTCGTCATTACCGAAAAGGCACTTACCGAGTATTTGCCGCTCGCCGCAAGCAACGGAGCGGTGATCACGCAGTTTGATATGGATACCGTAGCGTCGCTCGGACTTTTGAAGTTCGACTTTCTCGCACTCCGTTATCTCACGATAATAAAGGACGCGGTGGAGCAGATAAAGGAAAAAGAGCCGAGCTTTGATATAGAGTCGCTCGACCTCTCGGACAAAAAGACCTACGAGCTTATCTCGTCGGGACAGACGTCGGGAGTGTTTCAGCTTGAATCGGGCGGAATGCGCCAGATGCTCGCGTCGCTCCGCCCCGAATGCATCGACGACATCCTTGCCGCCATTGCACTTTACCGTCCCGGACCTATGGAGTCCATACCTAAATATATCGAGGGCAAAAACGCGCCCGAAAACGTGAAATATCTGCACCCGATGCTTGAGCCGATACTTCGCTCGACCTACGGCTGTATAGTGTATCAGGAGCAGGTAATGAATATTTTCCGCACCGTTGCGGGATATTCGCTTGGCAGAGCAGACCTTGTTCGCCGCGCTATGTCGAAGAAAAAAGCAGACGTTATGGAAGCCGAAAGGGCAAGCTTTATCGAGGGCGCGGTGGCTCGCGGAATGAGCGAGGGCGTTGCCGACGAGCTGTTCGGTCAGATGTCGAGCTTTGCAAGCTACGCCTTCAATAAGAGCCACGCGGCGGCATACGCGGTCATTTCCTTCCGCACGGCGTACTTAAAGGCGCATTACCCGCGAGAGTATTTTTCGGCACTTCTTACGTCGGTGCTCGGCACTCCAGAAAAGGTCGCGGAGTATATCTCCGAGGCGAATCGTGCGGGGATAAGAGTTCTTCCGCCCGATATCAACCGCAGTATGACGGACTTTCACGTCAGCGGAGACGATATAACCTTCGGACTTCTTGCGCTAAAAAACGTAGGACGGCAGTTCGTTGACGCGATGATAAGAGAGCGCAGGGGCGGCAGATTTACTTCCTTTGCCGATTTTCTCTCGCGTATGTCGGGAAGTGACCTTAACAGACGTATGGTCGAAACGCTTATCAAGGCGGGCGCGTTTGACTCGCTCGGCGTTTACCGCTCAAGGCTTCTCGCGTCGCTCGATGCGTCACTCGGCGCGGTCGCTGACCGCAACAGACGAAATATCGACGGTCAGATAGATATGTTTTCCGTCGCGCGCGAGAACGACGGCGAGGAGTCGCTTTATATCACCTATCCCGATATTCCCGAATTTTCCACGCGCGAGCTTCTGACGCTTGAAAGAGAAGCGGCGGGTATGTATTTTTCGGGACATCTTCTTGACGGATATTCGCTCCATATCGAGTCCGTAAAGCCAACGCCGCTGTCCGAGCTGACGGCGGAGGACGAGTCCTCCGTCTCCGACGGCGAAAACGTCGGCGTTTGCGGAATGATAACGTCAGTTACCGCAAAAAACACGCGAAGCGGCGAAAAAATGCTCTTTTTAAGGCTTGAGGACAGATACGATTCCGTCGAGGTCGTGGTATTCCCCCAAAAGTTCAAGAAATACGCCGCTGTACTCCGCGCGGACGAGGCGGTATATATAAACGGCACGGTCTCCGTCCGAGAGGGAGAGGGCGCAAAGATATTGCTCAACGCCGTTTCGCCCTTGCGCACTAACGAGGATTTCCAAAAACGCGCCGCCGCTCAACGCGAAAGTGCGCCAAAACCCGCACCTGCGCCCAAAGCCGTTTCCGTGGTTTATATAAAGGTTCCGTCCGAGGATTCGGAAATATATAAAAAAGCCCTCAATCTCGTAGAGATATTTGAGGGCAACGTGCGAGTTTCCTTCTATTTTGCCGACAGGGCGGAGTATAGGGCACACGCGCACGGCATCGACGCAACACCGTATATTTTGAAGTCTATTGCCGACGTGGTCGGCGAGGATGCCGTGGCAACGAGATAACTACGAAACGAGGTCGTATATCGCTGATATTGCGCTGCTGTAATCGGAAAATGCGATCCCCTCGCTCAACGCTCCAAGCTCGCTTTCGCACGGTTTGCCCGACGGGGCTTTTCGCGAATACAGCACGGTACCGTCGTCTGCGAGTACCAAAAGGCTTCCGTTTTCGTATTTCAGCGTGTATTTCGGTTTCTTTTCAGCCCCTACGCCTACCAAAACGTCCTCTCCAACGTCCTCGGATACGTCGGTGTCGGGCGTGCGCTCGGTCTCGGACGGTGCTGTGGTAGAGGTTGCGTCCTCGGTCTCTTCGGTTACCGAAGGTGTTTTTGTGGCATTGGTCGCAAGATACGCCCTCGCGGCAACGAATACCGAAAACGTGGAAACTATAAGCGAAAGCATCGCCGCAACTATAAAACAAACGAGCAGAGTTCTTTTGTTCATACTAAAATTCCTTTCTTTTCGTATATTTTTTTGCTCTTTGAATATTATTATCCTGCGAAGTTCATAAAATATTCAAAAAGATGTGATAATATGTAACGAGTACCGAAAAAACAAATCGGAGAAAAATATGAAACAAGCAAAAATAAATTGGCTTAGCGAAATAAAAAAAGCAGGGCGTTTTGGCGCTCGCGGATTTTTGAAATTTTTGCAGATATTCGCCAACGTTCTCATAACGATAATTCTGATAGGTGTTCTTACGGGCGTTATCGTCGTAAGTGCGTTTTCGATATATATCGGAAACTACATCGAAACGGAAGCGGATATGTCGTTTTTCAAGCTCAATATCTCGTCTACGACCACCCGTATCTTCTATTATGAATTTGACGACAGAACGGGCAGAGTCGGCGAGGCGATAGAGCTTGAGGATCAGCGCCTACAAGGCGACAAGGATTCCATTTACGTTAAGTACGAAAATATCCCCGAAAATATGATAAACGCCGTAATAGCTATCGAGGACAAGCGCTTCAGAACACACGACGGCGTTGACTGGAAGCGTACCATTGCCGCAGGCGCAAACTTCTTCCTCGGCTTTGCCGAGTCGGGCTACGGCGGCTCGTCCATAACCCAGCAGCTCGTCAAGAATATGACGCACGAGGACGATTATACCATACAGCGAAAGGTCACCGAGATCTTCTGGGCGCTCGATATCGAGCAGAAGATGGAGAAGGAGGAGATACTTGAGCTGTATCTCAACGTAGTAAACTTCGGTAACGGCGCAAGCGGAGTTCAGGCGGCGGCGTACAGTTATTTTTCAAAGGACGTTTCCGAACTTACGCTTATCGAGTGCGCCGCTATCGCGGGCATTACGAAGAACCCTTCGCTCTACAACCCCCTGATACATCCCGAGCAGAATGCTATTCGCCGCAATACCGTCCTTGCCGAGATGCTCGACCAAGGACTTATCACACAGCGTGAGTTTGACGAGGCGTACGGCAAGGAGCTGGTTACAAGACCTCCCGTTACGAAGGAAACTGCCGTTGTAAACTCTTGGTATACCGATATGGCGATACAGGACGTTATCAACGATCTCGTTGAACAAAAGGGATATTCCCCGAAGGTCGCATCCCTTATGGTATATAACGGCGGACTTAATATCTATATGCTCGTTGACCCGGAACTTCAGGCTTTGCTTGAAAAGGAATTTACCGATTCAAGCAATTTCCCCACGGCAACGTCGGGACTTAAGGCACAATCCGCGGGAATCATTATCGACCCCGAAACGGGCGACGTGCTTGCGGTAGTAGGCTCGCGAGACGAAAAGACCGCAAACAGAATTCAGAACTTTGCAACGCAGACCAAGCGCCCCCCCGGCTCGTCGATAAAGCCCATATCCGTATACGCCCCCGCCATTGAGAACGGTATTATCACCTACAGCACGGTATACGATGACTCGCCGTTCAAGTTCTATAACGAAAAATCGGCGTGGCCGAAGAACGCAAGCAATAATTACCGCGGACTTACGCCGATATGGTACAGCGTTTCACGCTCACTCAACCCTGTAGCCGTAAAGGTTCTTGACGATCTCGGACTTGAACGCTCGTTCAGATTCTGCCACGATACCGTTGGAATCGACAGCCTGATAGAGAACAAGAGGCTTGAAAGCGGAACCGTCCTTTCGGATAAGGACTACGCCGCGCTCGCCCTTGGACAGCTCAACTACGGTCTTACCGTGCGCGAGCTTACGGCGGCGTATTCGATATTTGCAAACGACGGCATTTATAATGACCCCAATTCTTATCTCAAGGTAACGGACAGCTACGGAGAGGTCGTTCTTGAAAACAAATATTCGGGAACCGTCGCGCTCAGTCAGGAGACCGTGACCGTAATGAATAAGATATTGCACACGGTCATTACCGAGGGTACTGCAAGCTCTTATACCAACTTTGAAAAGCTCGGTATAGATTGCGCGGGAAAAACGGGTACGTCGGGCGATAACTACGACCGCTGGTTTATCGGCTATACCCCCTACTACCTCTGCGGAGTGTGGTACGGACACGAATACCCCAAGGCGTTGTCGGGACTTAAAACTAACCCCGCCGTCGACCTTTGGGAAGTGGTTATGAAGCAGGCGCATCAGAAGTATCTTGACGCGGCAAAGGACGGCACAGAGCCTCTTAAGACCTTTAACGAGTCCGACGATATAGTGACCGCGCTGTATTGCAAGGATTCCGGCAAGCTCGTTGCCGAGGCTTGCGCACACGATCCGCGCGGAAACCGCGTTGAGACGGGCTACTTCATCAAGGGAACCGAGCCCACGACGTATTGCGATACTCACGTTCTCGTCGATTACGACGTTGTCACGGGCGGAGTTGCTTGCGAGTGGTGTCCTCCCCAGAACGTTATGAAAACGGCTCTTATTAAGGTTGACCGTCTGTATCCCGTTCAGGTGTATATAACCGACGCGGAATACACTTATTTCGAGCTTCCGTACGACGTAAGACCCTATAACGGAGAAAAGTATTCATATTATTATAATCTTTGCGGAAAGGGTCATTATTTCGGAAGATCAAAGAATACGCCCCCGTATAACAAAGCCTGCTATCAGCACTTTGACGAAGATGCGTGGAGGCAAAAGCTCAACGAAATGAACGGCGGCACGCCCGCAGCTCCCTTCGCCGCAGCCTTGCCCTTCGCCTTCTCGAATCTTTGGGGATTTTAATTTAATAAAATAGCCTTGAGGCGCACTTCTCGGAAGCGCGCCTCTTTTTTGTAATAGAAAAATAAAACGTTGAACAAAAAGAAAAGCTCGTTTATTGTATCATTTTTTTCTTTTTTGTTCAAAAACTATTGATTTTTCAAAATATCTATGGTACAATTTATCTGTATAAATATGTCTGATTTATTATAACGAAAGGATCAACAATATGAAAAAAGCTTTAGTATGGATTTTAGTGCTTGCGTTACTCGCCGTAGCCTCCGTTCTCGGCACTATTGCGTACCTCAAGGACGAGGCAACCGCCGACAACGTAATGACCGTCGG
>JAZPZM010000127.1:0-5069 GCA_045544735.1 Eubacteriales bacterium | reverse complement strand
GGCGCGTAAGCCCTCTCCGTCACGCTCCGCGTGCCAATTCTCGCTTCGGCTCGGTCACGCTCGGGCTCTGACACCACCCCGTGGTGTCATTCACTACCCTCGCGCCGCTTCGCTACCTCTCCCAAAGGGCGAGGCTAATGTTAGCCACCGCTTTTTTATGTAGCCGTAGCGCACGGCGAGAGTCCGAAAGGGAAAAGTCAGGTGCTAACATCAAGCGCAAAAATTCTGCGGAATTTTTGCGAGATTCGCTCGCTCCGCCGCGAAGCAGCTTGGCGGAGCTTCGGAATGACGCTAAAGAGTGCGCTATTCCCGCTCCAAGTGGGGTTCATTCGGAATGACGCAGGAGAGTGCGCTATTCCGTTTTCAATACAAACGCATTTTGCGCCGCAAAAAGCCACCTTAACATTTTGCGAAGCAAAATATATCGCTCAACCGCAAGGTTGAATATCGCTCGCCGCAAGGCGAATATCGCTCGCCGCAAGGCGAATATCGCTCGCCGCAAGGCGAATATCGCTCGCCGCAAGGCGAATATCGCTCGCCGCAAGGCGAATATCGCTCGCCGTAAGGCGAATATCGCAAAAAACAGGCTGAAACCAAAGGTTACGGGCTTTTTTTTTAGTTCTTCTTTTCGTTATCTATATAAATAACGATTCTGCGGTTGTTTTCGCTGCCGATGGAGTTTGTGGAAACGCCCTCGATGTGCTGTACCTCGGAGTGGATGATACGGCGCTCGTAGGGGTTCATCGGCTCAAGCATAATGCTTCGCTTATACTTGAGAACGCGCGCGGAGTTCTTGCGTGCAAGCTCGCGAAGGGTCTCCTCGCGTCTTGCGCGGTAGCCCTCAACGTCAAGGGTGACGCGCGTGTACTCGCGCTTCTCACCGTCCTCGCGGCGGTTAGCGGCAAGGTTTGCAAGATATTGCAGAGCGTCAAGCGTGTCGCCGTGGTGACCGATAAGAATGCCCGCATTCTCGCCGTTCACCTCGATAAGCAGGTCGTCGTTGCCGCCCTCGCGGGAGGTAACGGTAGCGTCAAGCTGCATATCCTCAACGATGGTCTTGATAAATCCGATGGCGTTCTTCTCACCCTTGGGGGTGTAGCTTGCGGTGATCTCCGCATCAGACGCGCCGATGCCGAGGAAGCCGCGGCGAGCCTCGGAAACAACGGTATAGTCAAGCTTTTCGGCGGGAACGCCAAGCTGGCTTGCAGCCTCGGCAAGAGCTTCCTCAACCGTTTTCGCCTTGATTGTGATTTCTTTTTTCACGGTAAAAACCTCTTAAATATTGACAAAATTATTGGTCTGCGCTGTCGCCGTCGTCGCTCTTTGCGCTGTCGGCGCTGTCCTGTGCCTTATCCTTCTTCGCCTTCTTGGACGTGGGCTTGTCGCTCTCGTCCTTAAGGGGCGCGGCGTAGGCGGGACTCTTTTCGGTCACGTTCTTCTCAACGGGAGTGGGAACGTTCTCGGTGGGGTCATAGTCCTCCTCGTCCATGCGGAAGAGGGACTTGGGATTATGGCGCGTAGCCTCAATGCTACTCTTCGTGTTGACCTTTTTCGGTGCTTTACCCGCGTATTCCTTTTCAGCCGCCTTGTAATCCTCCTCCGTAAAGGTGGGGTAGGGCAGAGCCTTGACCATAAGGAACTGCTTGATGCTTCCGAGGATGCTCTTGAAAATCCAGTAAACGCCGACTACGCCCGACATGCTGAACGAGATGAAAACGCTCATCAGGGGCATGGTGATGTCCATTGCGTTGTTGGAGCAGCCGACCTGACCGCCCTCAGCCTGCGTGGGCTGATAGGTGAGCTTTCGGTTGATCTTCATACTTGCGAAGTAAACGATGAAGGTCAGCACGGGAATGAGCATAAGCCAGCCGAAGCCCTCGCTTGAAGGAGAAAGGGCAAGGTTTACGGAGCCGATGTTGAAGGTGGAAAGCGCGTCAACGTTGGAGAACGCCGTTTCAAACTCGGAAGCGAGCGACTCTGCGGTAGCGGTGCTTCCCTCGACGAAATAATTCTTGACCTGAGAGAATATTTCGGGGTTTGTGATATAATTTTTGAAGCCCTCTGCGGTGAGCTGACCCTTTGAGACGTAGTTGACGAGGTCGATAGTGCCGTGAAGGTCGGTAAGACCCATCCACTTCGAGAAGGAGTCAACTGCGGCAATAAGGTCTGCGCCAAGATGCATAACGTATCTGAGGGGGTTGATAACGACCTGATAAAGCGCGATGAGTACAGGCATCTGGATAAGGAGGGGCAAGCAGCCGCCAAAGGGACTGTAATGCTCCTTCTGGTACATCTCCTGAATCTCCATGGTGACCTTTTGCTGTGTAGCCTGATCGTTGCGTCCCGCGTACTTTTTGCGGATCGCCATTTCCTTGGGGCGGAGAGTAGCCTGCTTAATGGTGTTTTTGTGTTGCTTGATGCTGATAGGGAGAAGGCATATCTCAAGTATCAGGGCAAACATGAGCAGGGAAACGAGGTAGTTGCCCGTTCCGAGGTCGAGAATGCCGAGGAGATTTCCTATCCAACCTAAAATAGTGTTCATTTTCGTGTTTTTTTCGCCGTGGCGAAAAATTCCTCTCGTTATAATACGAGGTCACTCCGCGTCGGAGCCGTCCTCGCTTTCATCACTGTGAGCCAAAGACTTACCTTCCCTTATTACCCTGCGGTGAGATCTCTTTTCGGGGACGGGGTCGTATCCGCCGATGCTCCATGGGTTGCAACGGAGAATTCTCCACACCGTCAAAGCGAATCCCACGAAAAAGCCACGTTTCGAAAACGCCTCAATGGCGTAGGCTGAGCATGTAGGTGTAAACTTACACGTTGGGTTACGTTTGAGAGGGGAAAGATGCTTTTGGTAGAAGCGTATGAGTGCTATGCAAACGTGCTTCATTCTGTTTGAATAGGGGCTTGATGCACTAAAAGCCCGAGCTTATCGAGAAGAAAAGAAAGCTCGGTGCGGATATCGGGCATTTTGGCTTTCGTTGCGGCGGTTCGTGCGGCGATCACGAGAAGATAGCCGTGGGAAACTGCTCCCTCGCCGTCGAGCAGACGGTACGCCTCGCGCATAAGTCTTTTGGCGCGGTTACGCTCCACAGCCGAGCCTATCTTTTTGCCAACGGTAAGACCGAGGCGGTTGCGGGTTCGGTGGAGAGGGTCGGCGCTTATAAATCTTTTCGCGGCGCGGTCTTTTAGCGCGTACACGGCGATATACTTCCCCGCGGCGCTTTTTCCGTTTGCGTAAGCCTTCCTGAACAGATGATTTTCGGTAATAGGTGTGTTTTTCATAATATCAAAGCTTGCTTCCGTGAATTTTGATTTTAGTTTTTCGGTATAGCGGGAAAAATCCGGCGACTTGCCTTAGAGTGTCGCCGGAATTTCTTTTAAGTTGTAAAACTTAATAAGACAGTCTTTTTCTGCCTTTAGCACGTCTTCTTTTGAGGACATTTCTGCCGTCGCGAGTCTTCATTCTCTTTCTGAAGCCATGCTCCTTCTGACGCTGACGCTTTTTGGGCTGATAGGTTCTGAGCATTATCTGGCACCTCCCTTGATGTGGTTTCGGAAGCGTTGCGCTTTGAGCGACAATACGCCCTTACACAATGACACCCAATATTATAATCTAAAAAGGGGGTATTTGTCAAGAGAAAAGCGAGAAAAAAACCAATTCTTTTTTTATAAACCGCATATTTTTTCGCATTTTTGCCGCTTTATTTTGCTTTTCGGGCGGCATTTTTGCCGTTCCTACGGAATATGCTTATATATAAACATTGTCTGGCAGGTGGAAATGGATAAAGTAAGAGGCGCGGCATTGCCGCGCGGACTGAATGAAAAGGAAGCGGAGAGGGCGCGCCGCGAGCACGGCGAGAACGTCTTGCCGCGCCGAAAACGCCGCTCGTTTTTGGCGAAATTTATATCAAATCTCGCCGACCCCGTGATAAAGATACTGCTTTTTGCGCTTGGGGTGAATATTATTTTTCTCTTTCACGGCGGCGACGTTGCCGAAACGGTGGGAATTGCGCTGTCCGTCCTTATCGCCACGCTCATCTCCACGCTTTCGGAGCACGGAAGCGAGGCGGCGTTCATCTCGCTTGAAAAAAGCGGGGCGGGCGAGACTTGCCGCGCCGTGCGCGACGGCGAGGTCCGCGCCATTGCCGTAAACGAGGTGGTCGTGGGCGACGTGCTTTTGCTCTCGGCGGGCGAGGCGGTAGCGGCTGACGGAGTTTTGCTCTCCGGCGGGCTGACGCTTGATATGTCCGCGATGACGGGCGAGAGCCGTGAGGTCGAAAAGCGACCCTCGCGCGACGGCGCAATGCTCCCCGACTCGCCCTCGTCGGTGCTTCGCGGATGCCTTGTCACGTCGGGCGAGGGCGTTATGCGCGTCAGCGCGGTTGGCGCGTCGACGTATCTCGGCGGCATTTGCCGCGAGGTGCAGGGCGAGGTCAGGGAAAGTCCCTTGCGCGTGCGCCTTGCGACGCTCGCGCGGCAGATAAGCCGCCTTGGGTATATCGCGGCGATACTCGTCGCGGCGGCGTTCCTTTTCAACGTTTTCATAATCGACAGCGGATTTCGCCGCGAGGTGATATTATTCAAGCTTTCAAGCCCCGTTTTCCTGTTTTCAAGGCTCTTTGACGCGCTGACTCTTGCGCTGACCGTCATCGTGGTGGCAGTTCCCGAAGGATTGCCGATGATGATAGCGGTGGTGCTGTCGCGCAACGTGCGCCGAATGGCGCGCGCGGGCGTGCTTGTGAAAAAGCCCGTCGGCATCGAGGCGGCGGGCTGTATGAACGTGCTTTTCACCGACAAAACGGGTACGCTGACCGAGGGGAAAATGAAGGTCGCGGGCGTAATTTCGGGCGGAGAAGAGCATTTTTCGTCGCTTGGTCGATATTTTGCGAAATACGGTGAGGAGCTTTTTCTTCTGAATGCGTTTTTCAACTCGTCCTCTGCGGCGGGCAAGGGGGCGGACGGCAGGGCGGCGGGGGTCGGCGGGAACACCCCCCCCCCCGCGCTACTCCCGTCCCGGCTTTATAAAAAACCGCCCCCGGCACTCCGGCGCTCCCGCGGGCCGTTTG
>JAZPZM010000126.1:0-1847 GCA_045544735.1 Eubacteriales bacterium | reverse complement strand
GAATGAACTCCGCCATTTGATTCAGTTTTTCTTCATTCATCCGCTTCATAATTGCCTCGCAAAATTCAATCAAGAATAAAAGAACTTCAACTTCTTTTATAAAAGTATAACACAGAGGTCGGATTTTGTCAATAGGTTTTTCGAAAAAATTACGAGGTGGCATTTTTGAGTGCCACCTCGTCGCAACCTGCGATAAAGTTTGTAACCTCGCGCCATCTTGGCACGAAGTGGTCGGGTTGGCTTTCAACCAGACCAAAGGCTCTTTTTGAGCCTTTGATTTCAAAGTGTCATTTTGACCCTTTGCTTTTCAGTGGTCCAATTTAGACCACTGATTTTTCATAAATCAACGGGCTGTTTTCGCCCGATGGTTTTCTCCTCTTTTGGGGCGAAAAATACGCAAAATTGCGTGTATCTTTCGTGTTTTCTTCGTCTTTTTTTCGTGTTTTCTTCGTGTTTGTGCATTTTCGGGTTCGAATGTTCGTCCATAAAAGTGGCAACACGAAGAAAAAGTTCCCCCGAAAAATGTGATTTACTATAACTAAAAATCAGTTTTTCTTGGATTTCCTTCCACGCTTCTGATAGTCAGCGTTGATGTCATCGCTCCAATCCGCACGGAGAGGCGCGCTTGCTCTGACATTGCAAACGGCTTTTGCAACAGACTCATAAAGGATATGCGTACCCTCTCCGTCGGCATTATAGTTTACAGCCCTGTCCTTGCTGATGCCGTAACGTGCAGCAGTTTCAACGGCATCAATGTTAGCACCGATGAACAAAAACTCCCATCCATACTTTTCCTTCTGACACTCGATCATCTTCTTGACCTGCTCACTTGTGTAACGGTGGCTTGCGTTCTCCTGCCCGTCGGTAGTGATAACGAACATTGTGTGCTCCGGCACATCTTCGTTGCGAGCGTACTTATGAATGTTTCCAATGTGATGAATTGCTCCTCCGATGGCATCGATCAGAGCCGTGCAACCGCGAACTGTATAGTCCTTGTCGGTCATTTTGGGGATGTCACCGAGCTCAACACGGTCGTGCAAAACCTCGCTTTCATCATCGAAAAGAACAGTGGAAACGTAGCAACCGCCGTCCTGCTTCTTCTGCTTTTCAATCATAGCATTGAAGCCGCCGATGGTATCGCTCTCGAGCCCCGCCATAGATCCGCTTCTGTCCAAAATAAATACGAGTTCAGTAATGTTGTTTTTCATAATTAAAAACCTCTCTTTCATTTGATGTCTATATTTTACATCAATAAAAGAGAGGTTTGGTCGCATGTCAAGCGACAAATTATTTACCTAATGTTGCACTCCACTCAGCTTCCTTAAAACCGACAAGTACGAAGCCGTCACCGATAAGCAACGGGCGCTTTACGAGCATTCCGTCACTCGCAAGAAGCTTTAACATCTCGTCATCGGTCATAGAGGGAAGCTTGTTTTTGAGGTCGAGGGATTTATAAAGCAGACCGCTTGTGTTAAAGAACTTTTTGAGGGGCAAACCACTTTTCTTGTACCATTCTGTCAGCTCATCAAGCGTAGGATTGTCGAGCTTAATATCGCTAAATTCATACTCAATCTTGTTATCATCCAGCCATTTTTGCGCTTTTTGGCAAGTGGTGCACTTGGGGTAACAGATAAAATTAACCATCGTTTCACGCTCCTAACAAGCTCTGATCGAATGCAAACAGAGCCTCGTTGATTTCAAAAATATTGTAATTGCCTTTGCTGATAAAATATTCGATGATAATATCAAACTTATTGCTATGAGATAGTGCAAATCCTGCCTTGCGAAGCATATCTTCGGTTTCCGCCAAGGAAAGCTCCAAAGAGATTGCAAATGCGAGCGCAGTG
>JAZPZM010000125.1:0-5045 GCA_045544735.1 Eubacteriales bacterium | reverse complement strand
TACGAGGGTACGCGTGATGGCAAAATCGCGGCTAAAAAATACGTATAAAAATCGAAATCCGTGAGGATTTCTACCTTAAAAAAACCGCTTTCTTCATCCTTTTGGACGAAAAAAACGGTCTTTTTTCTTTACTTATTTTTGTATTTTTGTTCTGCTCTAAATCAGTCCCTATCGTCTGTACGGCTCTATATTTCCGTTTTCCATAACGAATATCCTATCGGCACGCTCGGCGATGGAGAGGTCGTGCGTGACCATAACGAGCGTTTGTCCGAGAAGCTCCTTGGTCTGAATGAGCAGCTCAAGCACCTCGTCGGCGTTCTTGCGGTCGAGGTTTCCCGTAGGCTCGTCGGCAAAAACGACCTGCGGACGGTTGATCAGCGCACGGGCAATGGCGACTCTCTGCTGCTGTCCGCCCGAAAGCTCACTCGGCAGATGGTGCAGACGGTCTGCGATCCCGAGAGTCGTAACGAGCTTTTTCAGGTGTTGCTCGTAGCTGAAATCGGGCTTGTTGCACATAAGCGTGGGAACGAGAATATTTTCGATTGCGGTAAACTGCGGAATGAGGTTGTGGTTTTGGAAAACCATTCCGAGAAAATTACCGCGAAAGCGGCTCAACTCGTCGGCTGACATAGCGGAAAGGTCGTTTCCCCTGACCACGATCTTTCCCGAATTGGGACGGTCAAGTCCCGCACAAATGTGCAAGAGCGTGGATTTTCCCGATCCCGACGCTCCTATGATGGCAACGAACTCTCCGTCAAAAACGCGGAAGGTAGCGCGGTTCACCGCCGTAACGACGGCATCGTATTGCTTATATTGCTTGATGACGTTTTCCGTCTCAAGTATTATTTTTCTTTCTTCCATAATCTTTACTCCGTTCTTGAACTTTTTTCTGCCTCGTCGACCTCGCGGCAATATTTACGAAACGGCAAATAGGTAGCGACCACGGCGCAAACGGCGTTAAGAACAGCGCAAACGGCGTATGCGACGGGGGATATTGCAAATTCAAAGCGCACGTTTGAGATAACGCCGATCGCGGCGAGCTTTTCGTTGAAAAGCACGAAAATAATATAACAAACGAGCGCAGACAGCGCGGTGGCAAGCACGCAAGCGGGGATAGCGAGCATTGCGCCCGACGTAATATACTGCTTTTTCATCGATCTTCGATCCGCGCCAAAGGCAGAAAGCATCATATTTTCCTTGCGACGCTTTTTGCCGAAGGCATCCTGCGAGAAGAACCAAACGAGCGGCGAGATGAGCATAACCGCCACGGCGCAAACGCGAAGCGCGTTCTGATATCCGCACCTATTATCAACTGCGGCGTAAAGGTCGGAGTAGGTATCGCTCGCGCTTCCGCCGCAAAGCGTTGCCGTGCGGCGAGCCGCCGCGTACACGGCTTGCTTTTCATCGGGCGAAAGGTCGGGCTCAAGATATATCTGCGCCTCCGATATGCCGAGATTCTTTCCCGTGACGTCCGAAAACAGCGCGGGGGACATTCCTATAGTATACTCGCCGTCCGTATCGCCAAAGTCCACGACTGCGCCGACGGTAAGCTCAAGGTATGCAAAATCATACGCTTCAAGCTGTTGGGTGAGTATGTATTTTTTATCGTTGCGCGAGGTATCTATACTTCCCGATTGTTCCGAAAAAACAGCAATAATTATCTTGTCACCAACCTCGAAGTCAAGATCTCTTGAATTGTTGATATACTCGCTGACCACGACGGTATTCGGCTCGTTCAGCGCGGAACGAGGATCGCCCTCCACGCTCCAAAGTCCGTTTTTCTCTGCGGTGCTTATCATAAACTCATCAAGAGAAAGGAACTTAAAATTGTTATCCGCTCGAAGAGACTCGTCATACGCCGCGGGCACGGTGTTTGAATAGTTATCAGCAGCCTGATCGCGGCTTATCACGGCGTGCGCGCCGATGCCTATCGCGCTGACGGAGTTTTCCCAAAGAACATAGTCTATGCCTTGTGTTTCGGCTAATTCTTCGATGTCGTAAGCGTCAAGTCCGCCCTCTCCCGCCGATATTGTATAAGCGGGCACAGGGGTATTTGCGCTCTTGATCATCATATCCGAAAGGAAGTTACCAAGAAGAAAAAACGTGCTGAACGCGACCGCCGAGGCGAGAAGATTTATATAGTACCGCCTGAACCTCAAAAAGCTCAAAAGCTCGTAATGGAATGGATATTTTTTACCAAACAAGCGTTTCGAACGCCTTGGCGACGAGACGAGATTTGAATTATCCTCCGCCTTCAAAAGAGTGACGGGGGCTTTGAGCGAAAGTATTTTCACAGACGGCAACGCCGCAATCAAAACAACAATAAATGTCCAAAGTATAGCGAGCGGTATTCTTCCCCATTCAAGCGCGATAGTGCCGCCCGAAAGTCCGATAGCGAGCGCGGATGCTCCGACTCCGAGAATTGCCGCGGGCAAGAACGTGATGACCGCTATCGCAAAAAGCTCCCAGCCCGCCGTTTCGAGCAGTTTTTCAAAATCCGCGCCGAAGGACATATACACGCCGTACTTGAATTTATAATGGTTCGTTCTTATCAAAAAGAGTGCAAGCAACATAAACGCCGAAATCGCGCCGGCGACCACTATCACCACCGCTTCAAAGACGCCGGTCGCAAGCCGCCCGTCCTCGTAATCCACGGCGGGCGAGTACCTAATGCTCGCCCCCTCTTTATAAAGGGAATATTTCCGCACTACGTAATCGCAATCCGCGCGATCGTTTTTGGGCAGAGTGAATTTGACCGAATACAGCTTTTCTCCCATTACGGTGTACGGCTGCGCATCGTAAGAGACGTACCCGCGATATTTTTCCTCAAGGTTATCCGCGACGAGCAATTCTCTGTTGTAGGTATCGAACCATTGCTCCTGCGTATAGCCCTCCACGGCAAAGGTCCACTCGGCAAGCGACGCCGCCTCCGCCCTTGCCGTTGCCTCACGGGAGTCAAACACCGTGACGGACGACCAAAATATGAATTGAGTAGCTATGAGTGCAAGAAAGAATACGGCATACTCGCGCCTTGCGGATATGACGTTTTTAAAGGCGTGCTTTACGTTGCTCGGCGCAAAAAAGCGTCGCAAAAATCGCCCCGCTCGCCGCAAAGCGTCGACAGGCGTGTAACGCACGTATTTATGATCTACGTATCTCCCTAACTTCATTTTCGTTCCCTTGAACGTCAGCCGTAATAGCGCAGGCTGGCGACCACCTTTCCGAGAATAACGACTTTATCGGTAATTATAGGCTTCATTGCGGGGTTTTCGGGCTGGAGACGGTATTTTCCGTTTTCCTTGAAAAAACGCTTGACGGTAGCTTCGTTCTCTATCATAGCCACCACGATCTCGCCGTTTTCGGCGTAATCGCGCCTATCGACTATGACCGTATCGCCGTCGAAAATACCCGCGTTTATCATACTTTCCCCCTTTACGCGAAGGGCAAAAAGATTATCCGAGCGACATCCCGCGTCCGTCGCGTCAAACGCCACGTAGCCGCCGAAATCCTCCTCGGCGAGAATGGGCTCGCCCGCGGTGACTCTGCCGAGAAGCGGCACTCCCGTGCGCACGCGCTCGGCGGTGAGGGTGATGGCGCGGCTCTTGCCGTCGGTCTTGCTTATGAGTCCCTTTTGATTAAGGCGGGCAAGGTATTGATGAACGCTTGACGTGCTTTTCAGCCCCACGGCGTTCATTATATCGCGCACGCTGGGCGCGTAGCCCTTTTCCTCCGTCGAAGCGATTATGTATTCGTATATCTGTCTTTCCCTGCCGTTCATTTTCACACGCTCCTTCGTATTCGTTGGTTTAATTATATCACAGTTTTTGCCGGTATGCAAACAATTGTTCTGAAAAACTTACTATATTTTTCGATTTTTTTCAAAAACCCCTTGCGTCGCGGTTTTTTTTATTGTATAATTACGATAGAGAATTTTGTTTTCAAGGAGACATATGATGACAAACAACAAGTTCGTACTTAATTGGATCGACGAGATGGCGGCTATGACCAAACCCGACAAGATCGTCTGGATAGACGGAAGCGACGCTCAGGCTGAGGCTCTCCGCGCCGAGGCTTGCTCCACGGGCGAGATGTTCAAGCTCAACGAGGAGCTTCTTCCCAACTGCTATCTGCACCGCACCGCAGTAAACGACGTTGCTCGCGTTGAGGGCAGAACCTACATCTGTACCGAGAAGCAGGAGGATGCAGGAAACATCAACAACTGGATGGCACCCACAGAGATGAAGGAAAAGCTCTTCAAGCTCTATCGCGGCTCTATGAAGGGACGTACCATGTACGTTATTCCCTACTCTATGGGCGTTGTAGGCTCTGACTTTGCTAAATACGGCATCGAGCTTACCGACTCCATCTACGTCGTTCTCAACATGCTCATTATGACCCGCGTCGGCACTAACGTGCTTGAAGCACTCGGCGACAGCCCCGACTACATCAAGGGTCTGCACGCAAGAGCCGATATCGACGAGGAGAATCGCTACATCACCCACTTCCCCGAGACCAACGAGATCATGTCCGTTAACTCCGGTTACGGCGGAAACGTACTTCTCGGTAAGAAGTGCTTTGCACTCCGCATCGCTTCCTTCCTCGGACGTAAGGAAGGCTGGATGGCTGAGCATATGCTCATTCTCGGCGTTGAGTATCCCAACGGCGACATCAAGTACATCTGCGCCGCATTCCCCTCTGCTTGCGGTAAGACCAACCTTGCAATGCTCATTCCTCCCGCTATCTATCGTGAGAAGGGCTACAAGGTATGGTGCGTCGGCGACGATATCGCTTGGCTGCGCGTAAACCCCGAGGACGGCAAGCTCTACGCCGTTAACCCCGAAAACGGCTTCTTCGGCGTTGCTCCCGGTACTAACGAAAAGTCCAACCCCAACGCGCTTCACACTTGTATGCGCGATACCATATTCACCAACGTCGTTCACAACACCAAGGACAACACCGTTTGGTGGGAAGGCCTTGACAACAATCCTCCCCAGCCCGGCTACGCTATCGACTGGAAGGGCAATCCTTGGGACTGCACCAAGTAC
>JAZPZM010000124.1:0-14585 GCA_045544735.1 Eubacteriales bacterium | reverse complement strand
AAGCCACAAGGCAAAACAACGTAATTCCACAAAGAAAAGCAACAAAGATTTTTTTCATAATATCCTACCTCCTTTTAGTGCTTCATTAATATAAGACAATATTTTTGCCTTTTTCTGTCATAGTGAGAAAAATGTACTTATATAGCACATGCTTTAAAAAGCAAAAAGTAAATATAAAAGTATAAATCCCCTTGTTTTGCAGATACTAACATTACAAATCTGTGAAAACAAGGAGATTTATATAAATGAAAGCAACAGGAATAGTACGCCGCATTGACGATCTCGGTCGCGTGGTGATACCCAAAGAGATCCGCCGCACCATGCGCATCCGCGAGGGCGACCCACTTGAAATTTACACCGACCGCGAGGGTGAGGTCATTTTCAAAAAGTACTCTCCCATTGGCGAGCTTAATTCGTTTGCGGCGCAGTACGCCGAGGCTCTCCACAAAACGGGCGAGCTGTCCGTGGTCATCTGCGACCGCGACGCGGTTATAGCATCCGCGGGCGTGCCTCGCAAGGAGTACGCCGACAAGCATATTTCCGCCGAACTTGAAGCGGTCATCGAGAGCCGCGGAATCTACGTTTACAGAGCGGGCGAGGCGAAGTTCTCCCCGATAGTTGACGGCGGCTCGCATTATATCACCTGCGCGATGCCCATCATATCCGAGGGTGACGTTCTCGGATGCGTTGCGGCGCTTTGCGCCGACGGCGCGACACGCACCGAAAACGGAAGCGTTGAAGCGAAGCTCGTGCAGACCGCCGCCGCCTTTCTCGCCAAACAGCTCGAAAGCTGATCAAAAAAACCGCCTTGTGCGGTTTTTTTGCATATATCCCCGCGCTTTAGAATAAAATACAGTAAAATATCACTACGGAGGAAAAGATATGAATGAGATAACGGCGGCGCGCTTTGAGCTTGAAGTGCCGCTTGCGGAAAAAAACGTGCTTTGCGAAATGTCGGACGACTACACCTTACCCGATTATATGCCACCGATAAAGCGCGTGATATCGGTGGATGCAACCGTGTCAGCGCCCGAAAGCTATGTAAGCCCGTCGGGCTGTGAGCTTGGCGGCAATATGCGGTATCGCTTGCTATACGAGGGCGGAGAGGACGGCGGCGTGTGGTGCATCGAGCTTCCCGCAGAGTACGAAACGGCGATAAGCCTTGAGGGCGAAGCACCCGATAACGAAAAATGCCACTGCCGCGCTACAGCAGTAGCGGAAACGCCCGCCGTGCGCGTCATAGCGCCGCGCCGCGTCAATATTCGCTCGCGCGTGCGAGTCCGCGCCGCCGTCGGATGTAACGCGGAGTTTGAGTGCGCGTGTCGCGGCGAGAGCGTTTCGGAAAGCGACGTAAGATGCCTTGAGGGAGTTGCAAGCGCTATGCAAACGCTTTGTGGCAGAAGCGACGCTATTGCGCTGAGCGATAGCTTTGAGGTGGGCGAAACGGAAGAGCTTCGCGTCGTCTGCTGTCGCGGCGAGGTAATGATAACGTCCGCCGAGGCAAGGCGCACGGGCGTTGCGTGTAGCGGCGAATTACAGCTTAAAATTCTGCTTTGTCGAGAGGGCGAGGGTGAGCGGCCTTACGCCGTTACCCGCAAGATTCCCGTAAGCGGTGAGGCGGCGTATCTGAAAGACCTACGCGACGGCGCGGAGCTTGTGGGCGCGTGCGGCTGGGGTGAGCTTGCCTCGTGCGGTGCAACGGTCGCCGACGGACACCTTGTGTGCGAGGCGGAGGTGGTGCTGTGCGGCGAGGCGCAGGCAAAATACCCGTTTACTTATCTGCGCGACGTGTACGCTCTTTCAAACGCCTCAGAAACCTCCTCGCGCCGTATACAAACGCGCCGTCCAATAGGCTGTATTAACGGAAACGTCAGCATAAACGGCTCAATCGGCGTGGATGGCGTAAGGCTTGACGGCGGAATGAAGATATGCGACGTAAGGGGCGTAGCCTCCCCCGACGTGAGTTTTGATTTCGTCGGAAACCGCATGGAGCTTTCGGGCAAGGTGCGTTGTACCGTTATCACGGACAACGGAAGCGAGCTTGCCTCGCACGAGCTTGAAATACCGTACAAGTACAGCACGGATATCGGTGAGATTCCGACCGATGCGGAGCTTTGCCCGCACGCCGTCGTGAGCGTTGGCGCGTGCCGCGGACGCATCGACGGCGAGGAGCTTGTCGTGGATGCCGAGCTTTACGTTGCGGCGGCAGTTGCGGCAAAGAGCAGCGTTGACGCGATCACCGAGGTGCGTTTCGGCAGTATGCGCCGCGCACCCGACGGAAGTCCGCGCAACACCGCGCGGATAACCGTTTGTTACCCGTGCGCAGGGGAGAGCCTGTGGTCTGTTTCCAAGCGTTACGGAGTCGATCCCGTGCGAGTGGCTACGGACAACGGCATCGAGGCAGACGCGCCCGATAGCGCGGAAAGCCTTGCCAACGTAGGATTTTTGATAGTATAAAAAATCGGGAGCAAACGCTCCCGATTTTTTTATTCAACAGTTACGGATTTTGCAAGATTGCGGGGGTGGTCAACGTCGCAACCGCGAAGCAGAGCGATCTCGTAAGAGAGTATCTGACAAGCGGCAACGCTGACGAGGGGAGAGAACAGCGGCTCGGTCTTGGGAAGAACGAAAATGCTGTCGCCGTATTCGGTGGGATGCGGGAAATCGTCCGTGCAGATCAGCGTAACGTATCCGCCTCTTGCGCGTACCTCGCGAATGTTTCCTGCCATCTTATCGAAATATCTGGAATCGTTTGCAAGCGCAACGACGGGAGTTCCCTCTTCAACGAGAGAGAGCGTTCCGTGCTTCAGCTCGCCTGCGGCGTATGCCTCGCTGTGTACGTAGGAGATCTCCTTGAGCTTCAGCGAGCATTCGGTAGCGGCGGGGCAGTCAGGGCCTCTTCCGATAAAGTAGAGGTCGTCTGCGTCCTTTACGGCAACTGCGAGCTTGCGGATCTCGTCACGTCTGCCGATGATCTCGCTGACGTATGCGGGAATGTCGCGGGAAAGCGCACGGCAAAGGCGAGCCGCCTCGTCGTTTGCGAGAGTGCCGCGTGCAACACCGAGTTTAATAGCCATCATACAAAGCACGGCTACTTGAGTAGCGTAGCCCTTTGTGGTAGCAACGGCGATCTCAGGACCTGCGCCCGTGTAGATAACGCAATCAGCCTCGCGCGCGATAGCAGAGCCCACAGCGTTTATAATAGCGGCGGTGGGGTGTCCCTGACTCTTTGCAAGACGAAGTCCTGCAAGCGTATCGGCTGTCTCGCCCGACTGTGAAATAGCAAGAGCGAGAGTCTTACCGACTATTGCGGGGGGATCGTAGCGGTATTCCGACGCGGTGTTTACAGTAACGGGAACGCCCGCGAGCTTTTCGATAACGTATCTTCCAACGAGACCTGCGTGAGTAGCAGAGCCGCATGCGATAATGGAAATGCTGTCAAAGGAGTGCCAGAATTCCTCGGAAATGCCGTCGGTCGAGAAATCGGGGAGCATATCGGAGTTTATGCGGTGAGAAGCCGCGCGGCGAATTGCGTCGGGCTGTTCGTGGATCTTCTTGAGCATAAAGTGGTCGTAGCCGTCCTTGTCAGCGGCGGTAACGCCAAGCTCGGTTTCCTCCGGAACGATCGTTTCAACCGAATCGTCGGTGTTGTGCTTCGTGATGCCCGCTTCGGTAATGCAAATTACCTCGTTTTCCTTGGGACGGTAGATCATACGGGTGTGAGAGAGAAGCGCGGGTATGTCGGATGCAAGGAATGCACCGTCGGGGGACGTTGCGGCAATCAGGGGATTGTCGCGTCTGATAGCCCAGATCTCGCCGCTTCTTTCGGGGAAAATAACGGCGATAGCATAAGAACCGCAAAGATATTT
This sequence comes from Eubacteriales bacterium, assembly GCA_045544735.1. Classification (GTDB taxonomy): domain Bacteria; phylum Bacillota; class Clostridia; order Oscillospirales; family CAG-272; genus CAG-390. Next base: position 10,716 of record JAZPZM010000124.1, on the reverse strand, counting down.
TGCAGCCGAGTAAAGAGCCTTTGCGGGGTCACCAAGAGCCGCATACTCGCGGTCGATGAGGTGCGCCGCAGCCTCGGTGTCGGTGTCGCTTACGAAGGTGTAGCCTTGCGCCGAAAGCTCGTCGCGAAGCTCAAGGCAGTTGTCGATAATACCGTTGTGTACTATCACGCAACGCTTGGAGGCGTGGGGGTGCGCGTTTGCCTCGGTAGGACCGCCGTGGGTTGCCCAACGGGTGTGACCGATTCCGCGGTTTGCATCAAAATCAACGGCGTTTGCTTTGCTTGCGAGCTCGCTTACTCTACCGCCGCATTTGATGGTGCGAAGCGTGCCGTCAGCATCGCACAGCGCGATTCCCGCAGAGTCGTATCCTCTGTATTCAAGGGATGCAAGGCCGTCAAGCAGTATTTTTTTTGCCTTACGGCTGCCTGTATAACCAATTATTCCACACATAGAAATTCTCCTTTAAAATAGCCTTTACGGCATTTACTATGATTGTATTATAACAAACGCACCTGATCGTTGCCACCAACTTTGAGTTGAATTTTTGCGCAACCGCAAGGTGCGCCGTGCCAATGTTTGCCTTTTTTGTGCGTTTTTTATGCAAATCAGCCGAAAAAGCCTAAAAAATCTTATTAAGTATAATATGCGCATGCACGCGCAATATATGCTTGTCTCTGTGCAAGGCGGAGCAAATGAAAAAATTTTTACTAAAAATCAAAAATAAATGAAAAAACAGTTGATTTTGCAAAAGGTTTGTGCTATAATTCAATAAGTTGGTACGCCGGTGTGATGGAACTGGCAGACGTACGGGACTCAAAATCCCGCGGTGGCGACACCGTGCGGGTTCGACCCCCGCCACCGGCACCAGAAAAAAGCACGCGAGAGCGTGCTTTTTTCAACTAAATCCGCCGCTGGCGGAATAAATCCACCTGCGGTGGATGAAATCACTTCGTGATGAAATCTGCCTTGCGGCAGGAGATGAGGCGGGTTTAATTTCATCTGAGGCGGAACGCCGAAGATTTCATCCGAGCTTGCTCGGATTTCATCGTGCAAGGCACGATTTCATTAAACAACAAGGCTTCGCCTTGATTAAAATAAAACTGCGTTCAATCTTCAAGGATAAAAATGAAAATTGCAATTATCGGATACAGCGGTTCGGGGAAGTCCACGCTGGCTAAAAAACTGGCTGATATCTACCAAACCGACGTATTACACTTCGACACGGTTCAGTTCTTGCCGAATTGGGAAATTCGAAGCGAGGAAGAAAAGCTTAGAATAACCAAGGAGTTTTTGGATTCTCACGATTCGTGGGTCATCGACGGCACGTACTCAAAGCTCTGTTACGATCGCCGTATGGAAGAAGCCGACGTGATAATCATGCTCCTGTTCAACCGCTTTTCCTGCTTTTTCCGCGCACTTCGCAGATACCGTAAATACAAAAACACCACGCGCCCCGATATGGCAGAGGGGTGCAACGAAAAGTTCGATCTTGAGTTCGCCACTTGGATACTGTGGCGCGGCAGGTCAAAAAAAACCAAGGACAGACACAAGAGCCTTATATCAAAATACGGCGAAAAGGTAGTAGTTATCAAAAATCAAAAACAGCTTGATGAATATATTAAAAGGGTAGAAAAATCGCAAAAATAACCGAATTTCAACTCCACCGTCGGTAGAATCCCCCACACTCAACCGACGGTATGTTGATATTTACCGTGAAAACGGTTATGCTGATAGCGAAAGGAGGTGCGCCGATGGATCAGGCGAAGATAGGAAAATTCATAGCGGAATGCAGAAAAAAGGCGGGGCTTACGCAAGCGCAGCTCGCCGAAAGGCTGAACATCACCGACAGGGCGGTATCGAAATGGGAAACGGGCAAGTCTCTGCCCGACTCGTCGATAATGCTTGAGCTTTGCGCCGTTCTCGGTATCAGCGTAAACGATCTATTAAGTGGGGAGGTAGTTACAATGGATAATTACAACAAAGAATTGGAAAAAAATCTGCTTGAAATGGTCAAGCAAAAAGAAGAAGCTGACAAAAGATTGCTCAGAGTGGAAATCGTCATGGGCGTGATCGCCGTCTTGCCGCTTGTTGCGGCGGCGATCATTGTCGCAGTCGTGCCAATGGAGGAATGGAAGGCGGGCTTGCTCGTCGGACTCTGTCTGTTGCCGCTTTTGATCGCAACTCCGTTTGCGTTGAAAATTGAGCAAAAGGCGGGCTACTATGAATGTCAAAAGTGCGGACATACTCACGTCCCTGAATATGCAAGCGTGTTTTTTGCGATGCATTCAGGCAGAACGCGATATATGCGTTGCCCTAAGTGCAACCGCCGTTCGTGGCAGAAAAAGGTAATAAGCCGAGATCGAAAATAATAAAGAGTGCCGCACTTCGTGCTTTGAAGTGCGGCACTCTTTGGCATATTTTGTATATTTTTCACATAAAAATGTAAAAAAATCACTTGCGTTGTGAAAAAATTAAAATTTTTTATTTACAAACTGTTAAAAGTGTGCTAAAATATAATTCATTGTAGAGTATACTCTACAAAAACATTTTATTTTAGGAGTGAAAAAATGGAAAAACTCACAAGAAAGTACGGACTGCTTACGGCTATTTGTATGGTCGTAGGAACCGTAATCGGCTCGGGAGTATTCTTTAAGGCTCAGAACGTGCTTACCGCAACGGGCGGAAATATGCCGCTTGGTATTGCAGCGTGGGCTATCACGGGCCTTCTGATGATACTTTGCTCGGCACAGTTTGCAGTAATGGCAACTAAATACGAGAAGGTAAGCGGTGTTGTCGACTACGCCGAGGCTACCTGCGGTAAGGGCTACGGCTATTACCTTGCGTGGTTTATGGTAAACGTTTATTATCCCGGTATGACATCCGTTCTTGCTTGGGTATCCGCAAGATACTTTGGCGTTCTCTTCGGTTGGAGCATGGTAGGTCCAGAAGTCCTCGCGCTCGCAGGCTTCTTCCTTGTCGCGTCCTACACGATGAACGCGCTTTCTCCGAAGCTCGCGGGTAAATTCCAGGTAAGCGCAACCGTCATCAAGCTCATTCCCATCGCACTTATGGCTATCGTCGGAACTATCGTGGGCTTTGCCAACGGTACTCTTACGAGCAACTTTACCACCGTTGTCGGTGAGGCAGTGGGCGGTACTGCAAGCAGCGGACTTTTCGCCGCCGTCGTTGCAACCGTGTTCGCTTACGAGGGCTGGATAGTTGCTACGTCCATTAATGCCGAGCTTAAGAACCCCAAGAGGAATCTCCCCTTGGCACTCGTTATCGGAGCTTTCATCGTCGTTATTGCGTACATTATGTACTACATAGGCGTTGCGGGCGGAGCGAGCAATGCGGTTCTTATCGCTGAAGGTGCGACCACCGCATTTTCAAATATCTTTGGCGGAATCGGCGGAACGATCCTCAACATTTGTATCGTTATCTCCTGCCTCGGAACTCTTAACGGACTTATGGTAGGCGCAACTCGCGGTATGTACGCTATCGCGGCACGCGGCGAGGGCCCCTCTCCCCGTATGTTCAGGCAGATCGACAAGGCTACCAATATGACCACCAACTCTTCCGTTTGGGGTCTGTTCGTTTGCGGCGCATGGCTTCTTTACTTCTACGGAGCAAATCTTACCGACGGCGGCTGGTTCGGACTTTTCAACTTTGACTCCTCCGAGCTTCCCATCGTAACCATCTACGCAATGTATATTCCCATGTTCATCGCTTGGATGAAGAAGGAAAAAGAACTTGGAGCGTTCAAGCGCTTTGTTCTTCCCATACTTTCCCTTATTGCTTGTCTGTTCATGGTATTTGCGGCAGTTTACGCTCACGGTATAACCCCGTTCCTTGCCGCCCGTGAAAACGGCACGTTCTCATTCCCCGTGCTCTTCTACCTCATTATCTTCGTTGTAATAATGCTCTTGGGCTTTATTTTCAGAAAAAGAGGTAACAAGACGGCGGAAGTAGAGATTGAAAAGGACGCCGAATAAGCTATATTTGCAATAACAATAGTTTATAAATCAAGCCCCCGAAAAAATCGGGGGCTTTTCTCATTTTTTGACATTTTTCGGTTGAATTTTATCGTTTTTGTGTTATAATGATATCAACGATCAAAAGGAAAGGAACGTTCCTATGAAAAAGAAAAAACTTGGTTTTTTATGCTTTCTGTATGCAATGCTTATGCTTCTCGGTGTAGTATGCTTGCCCGCATGCAACAGCGGCGGCGAGTCCGCCTCCACCACTGCTCCCGACGGCGACGCGACCACGCCGCCCGACACGACTCCGAACGATACCACCGCCCCCGATACCTCTGCCGTAAGGGACGATATAACGAGCAATTACGTGGTCATTACGGATTACGTTAAGCCTAACACGGGCGAGGACCTTAAGGACGAGATACAAGCGGTAATAGACGCAAATCCCAACCGCACGATATTCTTCCCCGACGGAGAATACGTTATAAGAACTCCCATTCGCACCTCGGCAGACCCCAAAAAGAGCGTTTGCCTCCTGCTTTCCGATTACGCAATAATAAAGGCGGCAAAAAATTGGAGTTCGAGGTACGCAATGATAAGTCTCGGCGCAAATGACACCGAGGTCAACGATATTCTCACCGCAGGTAGTTGCTATTCCCTCATCGGAGGCATAATCGACGGCAGCGGCATTGCCAAAGGCGTAGATATCGAGGCGGGCAGAGAAACGTACGTATCCGACGTGTCGATGAAAAACGTTACCATCGGTCTGCACATCAAGTACGGCACGAATTCAGGCTCGTCCGATGCCGATATTATGAACGTGAACATAGTAGGAACGGGCAAAAAGGATTGCATCGGCGTGCTCGTCGAAGGACACGATAACACCTTTACAAATATGCGTATAGGCAAGGTGAACGTGGGCGTAAAGGTCACGGGAAGCGCGAATATGTTCCGTAACATCCATCCGCTTTACTTTGATTCGGGCTTTGGAGATATATATCTTGACAGCGTCGGCTTCTGGGACGTAAACGGAAACAACTGGTACGATTACTGCTACAGCGATCAGTTCGCAACGGCGTTCAAGCTTGGAAAAAACGCGGTCAGCATTTTTGATAACTGCCAGTCCTTCTGGTACACCCCCGCGGGCGACTATCAGGTGCTTTTTGATGCCGAGGGACAGTTCGCCTCGGTCGTCACCAACATAAGAGTTGATTTTAAGCACACGGCGAAGTTCAAGTCCGTTCTCGTTACGGATAAAGACGGCGGAAAGGGCGTTATCTCCAATCTCGTTATGAGAAAGGGCGCAGAGGTAGCGGATACGAAATATCTGGATTATTTGACGGGCGATCCCGTTCTATTTGGATGAATAAAAACGGTGTCGGTAAAACCCGACACCGTTTTTGATATTTTGCTTGACCTTGTTGGGGAATTGTGATATAATATATAATGAAATTTTATGATTTCATAAAAACTGTGAAGAGGTCAGATATGAAAGTTCAGTTTTCACCTCCCGATATAACCGAAGCCGAAATAAACGAGGTAGCCGAGGCGTTACGTTCGGGTTGGATAACGACGGGGCCGAGGGTAAAAAAGCTTGAAGCAGAAATAGCCGAATACGTCGGAGTCAACCGCGCCGTATGCTTGAATTCGCAGACGGCTTGCGCGGAAATGGCTTTGCGCGTGCTTGGAATAGGTGAAGGCGACGAGGTCATTACAACGGCGTACACATATACCGCCTCCGCATCTGTAATAGATCACGTCGGCGCTAAAATAGTGCTTGTAGACACTATAAAGGACACTCCCGTTATAGATTACGATAAGCTCGCTGATGCTATTACCCCTGCGACGAAGGCGGTCATTCCCGTCGATATAGCGGGCATTCCCTGCGATTACGATAGGATATATGAGATAGTAAACGCGAAGAAGTCCTTCTTTAGCCCCAAAAACGATATCCAAAGAGCAATTGGCAGAGTTGCCGTCGTTGCTGATGCAGCTCACGCGCTCGGTGCTTCGCGCGGCGGGAAAATGGTTGGCGCGATTGCCGATTTTACGGCGTTTTCCTTCCACGCGGTGAAGAATTTCACCACCGCGGAGGGTGGCGCGCTCACTTGGCGCGATATTGATGGCGTTGATAACGACGATATATACAAAAAGATACAGCACTTTTCGCTTCACGGTCAGTCAAAGGACGCGCTTGCAAAGACTCAGCTTGGCGCGTGGGAGTACGATATAATCGGTACTTGGTATAAATGCAATATGACCGACGTTGCCGCCGCTATGGGACTCGTTCAGCTTGAGCGTTATCCCGCTTTACTTGAACGCCGCCGTACCATTATCGAAAAGTATGACGCGGCATTCAGAACCGTCGGCATACAGACGCTGGAGCATTATGCCGACTCTTATACCTCGTCGGGACATCTTTATATTACGAGAATAGACGGAATAAATTCGGAGCAGAGAAGCGCCATTATCACGAAAATGGCGGAGCGCGGTATTGCCTGCAACGTGCATTACAAGCCGCTTCCGATGCACACGGCGTATAAAAATCTCGGCTTTGATATAAGCGATTACCCCAATGCGTACAGCTTCTTTGAAAATGAGATAACGCTTCCGCTTCACACGCTTTTGACACAAGATGAAATAGACTACGTTATCGAAAACTATATCGATATCGTTAAGGAATATGCGAAATGATCCTTAAAAAATTTGATAAACTCCCCAAGGAGATGCAAAACGATACGGTGAAGGAATATTACGACGTCCTTCGCAAAAAGAATGTCGCTCTCGCGTTTAAGCGAATGTTTGACGTTTTCGTATCTCTTATAATGCTCGTTTTGCTCTCGCCCGTGTTTTTGATACTCGCTATCGCAATAAAGCTTGATTCCAAGGGAAGCGTTTTCTACCGTCAGGTAAGAGTTACGCAGTACGGTAAGCAGTTCAGAATATTCAAGTTCAGAACTATGCGCGCGGATGCCGACAAATCGGGCAGCCTCGTTACCGTCAAGGGAGATGCGCGCGTAACACGCGTCGGACGTGTGATAAGAAACTGTCGTCTTGACGAGATCCCACAGCTTCTCAATGTTCTCGGCGGCTCTATGACCTTTGTCGGAACGCGCCCAGAGGTCACGAAATACGTGGATAAATACACCCCCGAAATGCTCGCAACGCTCCTGCTTCCCGCGGGCATCACCTCGGAGGCAAGTATTTATTACAAGGACGAGGCAAAGCTGCTTGACGGCGCGGACGACGTGGACGAGGTGTATGTCAACACTATACTGCCGCAAAAAATGAAATACAATCTTCGCGCGCTGAGAGCGTTCAGCTTTTTCGGAGATATCGGACTTATGTTTAAAACCGTCTTTGCCGTTCTCGGCAAGGATTATTCGGATAAGGAGATAAAATGAAGCTTACGTTTGAACAGATCAAAAAAATTGCCGTCGGCACGGTCGAGATCGCCGAAAACGACGGAGTTCTGTATTTTTACCGCAGTACCGCAAAACAGCGCGAGGTATGGAAGGGAATGGCGGGAAATTCAAGCGGCAGCACGGGCGTGCGCCTTGATTTTCATACCAACTCCCGAAAGGTAGTCTTTAACGCTCCCTGCGGCGGCAAGTTTGAGCTTTATATCAACGGCTTGCTCCGCAAGCAGTACCCCGCCGACAGAGATAAGAGCGAGCCGATAGTGGCAGAGGCAAAGGGCGTTATCGGCGAGGAGCTTGACGAATACCGAGTAACCCTGTATTTCCCGAATCACGACGAGGGCGGCGCGATAAGCTCCGTCGAAGTCGATGACGGCGCATTCGTGCGCCCCCACGATTTCGATATGAAGATGCTCTTTATCGGTGACTCGATAACTCAGGGCTGGGAGTCCAAGTACGATACTCTTGCGTACGCCCAGCGCGTGTCTGCGTTCTTTAACGCCGACAGCATTATTCAGGGCATCGGCGGGATCTACTTCCGCATAAAAGCCTACGATAAGATAGATTACAAGCCCGATGCGGTCATAATCTCGCTCGGAACTAACGATTTCAATCATTTTCCCACGCTTGACGATATGCGCGTGCAGGTTTCGGGCTTCCTTGACCTGCTTTGCGAGGATTTCTCGGACAAGAAGATATTCGTTATCTCTCCCATTTGGCGCGCGCTCAAGAGCGAGGAATCGTACACACGCTTTGCGGCTTGCCGCGACGTAGTTATCAGCGAAGCGGAGAAGCGCGGACTTATACATATCGACGGATTGACGCTCGTTCCGCCCGTTCCCGCGCTTTTTGCCGACAAGGTGCTTCATCCCAATGACCTTGGCTTCTCGATTTATTCCGAGAATCTTATAAAGGCACTTCAAAAATATCTTTGATAGAGGTTAGCTATGGAGCTTTTAAAGTTAGCTAAAGAAAGAGGCGTGCTTATTGCCGCCCATCGCGGCGCGTGCGGAGGCAACGTGCCATGTAATTCAAGCGCCGCATTCAAGGCGGCTGTCAACGCGGGCGCAGATATAATCGAGCTTGACGTAGACAGCAGCTCCGACGGCGAGCTGTTTATCCAGCATCCGGGTATGGAGAGGGTTCATCTTCGCTTTGCCGATTCGATAAGAAATTATCCCGCCTCGGTAGTCGAGCATTTTATGCTCTCGAATTCCGACCTTGCGCCCACGCAGTACGGCATAATGCGCTTCGCTGATGCGCTTGAGCTTTTGCGCGGCAAATGTATAGTGAATATAGATAAATTCTGGGAGCATCCGCGCGAGATCGCCGCAACGGTTCGCAGACTCGGTATGGAGGATCAGGTTTTCATCAAGACCTCAAACCGCCCCGAATTTATCGACGACGTTGAAAGATACGCCCCCGAAATTCCGTATCTTACTATTGCGTCGGGCGTAGATACGACCCACGAGGAGCTGAAAAAGCGCAGCATAAACTATCAGGGCGTCGAGGCGCTTTTCAAGACCGAAGACGATATGACGGCATCAAAGGAGTATATCGATATGCTCCACGCCGACGGTATGGTCGCATTTGGAAACGCCATCGTGTTCAACTATAAGACCGTACTTTCCGCGGGACATACGGACGATGTTTCAGTTTCCGAAGATCCCGCGCTCGGTTGGGGCTGGCTCGCTGATCACGGATTTGACGTTATACAGACCGACTACACGTATCAGTGCAACGATTACCTTATCAAAACGGGTAGAAGAAAATAAAACAAAAGGCTGCGAAGGCGTGCAAAATTAGCGGTAATTTTGAAATGAGCCACCACGTTTTAGTGGTGGCTTTTGATATGCAGAAAGCAAAGAAAAGCCCCGCGCGAGGCGGGGCAAGGATTAGAGTGCGTATTCGCTGATACGGGTTTCAACCAAACGGTATTCAACATCATTGACAATCAATTTAGGATTGCCAGCAATGTGCTGTTTGAAGTCATCGGTGTACCATTCGGTTTGTTCAATACAATCAACCGATTCGTACCAACGCATAAAAACAAGCCTTCCATTTGTATCGACGTAATTTTCAGTGATATTATTGTTGTTTTGGACGCGGATAAACTTTATCGTCTCAAACGTTCTTTCGCCGATTGTTACGTCAAAGACTCCCATTGTGTATCGGATATTATATTCGTCAATATGGATTTTATCATCAACAATCTTGGGAGGATTCTCTTTAATAAGCAACGGCCTGCCGTGAACTCGGTCGTTTCCGTTAACAATTACATCGTAATCTTCTTCCAAAAACGTGTAGATCGATGTGGGGAAATCATCATCCTCGTCGCCATCACAATCAATTGTTGCAAGATCACGAATGTATTCATCGGTAAGCTGTGAGAACCAAATCTTTTCATTTTTATAAAGCTTTCCGGCTCTGATATTGTAGGTATCTCTTCGAATTTTAACACCGGCAACCTCGTGTATCATAGCTGCCTTGGGGACGTAGCAGGTAGACACTAATGCAAGCTTGTTGCGACGATATGTTCCTTCCGAATTTTTATTTCCGACAATCGGTACAATAAAGGATTCGTCGGCACATTTAACTTCAAAAAACGGACGAGAGCTTTCCTTGAGAATGAGCGCGGGCATATCCTCGGGGAAACCGCAGGTGTAATCTTTCTTTGCCATATTCTTTCTTCCTTTCTCAAACATCAAAATCTGTTCAGGGGTACACATAGAACGAAATTGTTTTCGCGCGTAATGTAAGCGACTTTTAACAGTACCAATTGGAATGTTCAAGCGTTTCGCAATATCAATTTGCTTATATCCTTGCACAGTTAGCTTTAACAGTTCCGCAGACTCTTTGGGTAACAAGTTCAAAACCTGATATGCGGTGTTATCTTCCGTTGTATCGGTGTCAGCTATATCTGGGATTGTATCTAACGAAATCAACTCGTTACCGTATTTTTTGCGAAACCATAAATTACATTGATTTCGTGCAATGGATAATATCCAAGGTTTGAATAATTCTTTATTTCGAAGTTTTTCAAAACCAATATAAGCCGCATAGTACGTTTCTTGAATTACGTCATCGGCATCAAAGGTGCTTGGCAACCTAAAATTAATATATCGCTCTACAACAACACGATGCTTTTTTAGCAATGCTTCAAAAGATACTTCTTGCTCCATATGTTCCTCCTTTCGTGTTATTAAAACCGGTTTCACATACTAAGTTGTTTTTTATGCGAAAAGGTTCAAGGTGGAAGAAATATTTTCAGAATTATTATACCATAGAATTATTAACAATACAACCACACTATTTTTCTG
>JAZPZM010000123.1:0-6754 GCA_045544735.1 Eubacteriales bacterium | reverse complement strand
TTGAGAAAAAAGTGTACTTTTAGCATATTGCTATGCGTTAAGATGGCGGGAACGGCGAACCCTTTAGCGTCATTCCGAAGTTCTGACGAGCTACTTCGAGTCAGAACGAGCGAATCTCGCCGTTTTTCCGCAGAAAAACGGCGCCTGATGTTAGCACCCAACCCATTTATTAGGGATTAGCACCAAAAAACACGGCTATGAAGTATTTGCGGTGCTTGCACATATAAGGCTCTCCCTCAGGGAGAGCTGGCGCGAAGCGACTGAGAGGGGGCGCGAAAGCCCTCTCCGTCACGCTCCGCGTGCCAATTCTCGCTTCGGCTCGGTCACGCTCGGGCTCTGACACCACCCCGTGGTGTCATTCACTCCCCTCGCGCCGCTTCGCTACCTCTCCCAAAGGGCGAGGCAAATTGTTAGTACGAATATTCAGTATAGCCAAAGCACACGGCGGGAGTCCGAAAGGGTCAAGTTTGGTGCGAACATCAAGCGCAAAAATTCTGCGGAATTTTTGCGAGATTCGCTCGCTCCTCCTCGAAGTAGCTCGTCGGAGCTTCGGAATGACGCGCGAGAGTGCGCTGTTCCCGCCACCTTGATGATATCGCGTAACCGAACACCGCGCCGCGTCTGCGGGATGACGCAGGTGAGTGCGCTATTCCCGCACGTTTAAGCGCCAGCGGAATGACGCTAAAAAGTACGCTATTCCCGCTTTCTTTGATTCGCTCACAAAAAACAACACCACCAAAGAACTTCCTTGGTGGTGATTTCTCCCCAAAATACAGAGGATTTTATAGTACCAATATCAACAAAAGCGCAATGAGAAGCTCGTTATCTCGGTGCGAGGAGTCCGAAAAAAGCAGGAATATCACGCCGAGAAGCAAAAGCTCCTCAAGCCCAAGCTCGCCGTCAAAAATCCCGCCAAGCCCCGAAAGCTTGGGGCGCTCGGCGCACGCGGGAAGCACGGCTTCCTCCTTTGTGTCCGCACATTCATCGCAGAGGGGCGCATCCTCACGCTCCCTCACCTTTTTTTGCTCGTTCTCCTCCCTTATCCCCGCCAAAACGGGCGGATCGGGAAATGGCATAAAGGCGTTTCCGCTGTAATCGCGCGGAAGCTCTATCTCGCCGTGATGAGTATTCCTTCTGTTTGGTCTTGAATACATTCGCCCTCCTATTTCCCGAATCCCGAAAATCCGCCCGCTATCTTTGATATTCCTATCATGTAGTCGATGGTGCGGCATCTATGCTCGTTGCAGTAGGGCTTGAGCGCAGAAAGCAGCGCCGTGCGCCGCGCCGCGTCGCCTCCGCCGCCCACGCCGCCGAGTAAGGACATAAGCTGACCTACGGGAAGTGCGGGGGATGGCTCGGCGGACGCGCTCTCCGCACTCTCCGCTTGTGGCGGCGCACCGCTCGGCTCAGCCCCCACCGCCGAGGCTATCTGTGATATAAGCTCAGGGTTTGCAAGCAGCTTTGACACCATACCGCCGAGGTCGGGAGTGGGCGTAAGCTCGCCGTTCGTCTTTTCGCTCATATCATCTGCCGCCCCTCCGCTTTGAATTCTGCGCCGCCTCTATCTGCGCCGATATCGCGGCAAGGTCTCTGTCGCTGATATTTCTTATGGCGTTGCGGACGCTTGACATATCACCGAGGTTTACGTTAAGCCCCGATAGGTCAATACCGTTCTCCCCCGCTATTTTCCCCATTATGAATTTAAGCTGTCCGTCGCTCAGGGTAAGCAGGCGCTCAAGCGTTGCTCTGTCTATTTGCATAGCGTTCACTCCTTTTTTACGGTCGATACGACCTTTCTCATGGGCAGTATATGATTTTTTTCCTTCTTGTGCCACATAAGGTGTGGACAAACGGCAAAAAAGATGCTATAATATAATGAAATAATATTCGGAGCAGCGTATGGAAAAAACAATTCTCGTCTTTTCGGACTCCCACGGAAACGCAAGCCTTATGAAGCAGGCGCTTGAGGCTAACCCCACAGCCGACATCATTCACCTCGGCGACGGGCTTGACGACCTGACGTTTCTTAATTTAGAAGGCAGACGTGTGTATAGCGTTTGGGGGAATTTCGAGGGCTGGACGTATCCCGCCCCCAAGGGAGACGACACGTATGAAAAGGTCGTTGAAATATCAGGCACGCGCATACTTATTATGCACGGACATCTGCGCTCGGTAAAAAGCACGATGTACGCCGCAACGCTCGCCGCAATCGAGGCGAACGCAGACCTGTTGCTTTACGGACATACGCATATCCCGACCGAAGAATATCTCCCGTCGGGTAGCAGCGTCGGCGGCACGGTGCTGAAAAAGCCGCTTCGCATAATGAATCCGGGCACGGTCGGCAAAGGCTACAGCCTCAGCTACGGCGTGCTTACGTTCAGGGACGGTGTACTTCTCACCTCGCACTTTAAAAAATAAAAAAGGGTGCTTTCGCACCCATGCTCAAAAAGTCTATATTAAACGCTTGCGGTTTCTTCCACCTTGTCCGCATCCTCAACAACATCTGCTGCCTCAAGGGCGGCTGTATACGCCTCGATAACCGCGCTTTCAAGAGATGCGCGGAATTGAGCGTTGATGGGATGTACTATATCCCTGAACGTCTCGTCAGGATTTTTGCGGCTGGGCATTACGATAAAGAAACGGTCGCGTGCATTGATTACCTTGATGTCGTGAACGGCGAGCTGTCCGTCGAAGGTTACGGATACAACTGCCTTCATTGGTCCTTCGTCGAATAATTTTCTCACTTTAATATCAGTGATCTGCATTCAATTCCTCCTCGATGAAAATTTACTGTGCTTTACACAGTCCTTCACGCATACTATTATATAATAAATTTGTTACGAATATTCAACAAAATTTAGATTTTTGTGTGAAAATTAACAGATTTATTAACAACTTAAACTCGTTTTTAGTATATTAATACAATTTTTTACAAATTTATACAGAGAGGATCGCTATGGCTACTCCCAACACTCACTACGGAGCTAAAAATATCGCCCAAATGCTGTCTGGCGCTCGCAGTATCTTTTTTGCGGGCATCGGCGGGGTAAATATGTCCTCGCTCGCGCTTATCTCAAAGCTGCGCGGCTTTACGGTCGGCGGCTCTGACACGAGCGTTACCGACGTTACACGCGCACTTGAAGCGTCGGGCATAACCGTATTTCACGCACACGACGCCGCAAATCTTGAGGGCTACGACGCTATGGTATACACCGTCGCCATATCCCCCGAAAACCCCGAATACAAGGCGGCGCTTATGTCGGGAATCCCCTGCATATCGAGGGCGGATTATCTCGGTTACGTTATGACGGGCTACAAAAACCGCCTCGGAGTTTCGGGTATGCACGGCAAAAGCACCTGCACGTCCATGTGCGCCCTTGCGTATATGGAGGCGTGTGCCGACCCCACCGTGCTTTCGGGTGCGCGCCTTGACGCTATGGGCGGCGCGTATCGCATAGGCGGAGAGGAGTTTTTCATCTTCGAGGCTTGCGAGTATATGGATTCCTTCCTTGACTTCAACCCCACGACCGCCATTATTCTGAATATCGAGATGGACCACGTGGACTATTTCAAGAGTATGACGCAAATAAGACGCTCGTATTCAAATTTTGCCGCCATCACGGGCGCTGACGGATGCTGTATCTACAACGCTGACGACGAAAACGTGCGACTCGTTATGCTCACCTACGGCGGAAAGCCCGTAAGCTTTGCGCTGAACGATGAGAACGCCGACTACCGCGCCGTAAATATCAGCGTAGATCGCGGCAGACCGTCCTTTGACGTTTGCGCCTTTGGCGAGATCGTTGCCCACGTTGATCTTTCCGTATGCGGAAATCACAATATCTACAACGCACTTGCGGCGTTTGCCGCCGCGCATACGGCAGGGCTTGACGCTACGCTTATCGCTCGCGGACTCTCGCGATTCACGGGAGCGGGCAGAAGAATGGAATACAAGGGCTCGCTATCGGGTGCTGCCGTTTACGACGATTACGGACATCATCCGACCGAGGTAAGCGCAACGCTTGACGGCTTCAAGCAGATGGGCTACGATAGGATGATATGCGTTTTTCAGCCGCATACCTACAGTCGCACCGCAGAGCTGTTTTCAGACTTTGCCACAGCGCTTGACGTAGCCGATAAGGTCGTCGTAGCCGAAATCTACGCGGCGCGCGAGGTGGACACACTCGGTGTCAGCGCGCAAAAGCTCGCCGCGGCGATAGGCGAAAAAGCCGTCGCGCTCCCATCCTTCGAGGCGATAGCGGAATATATTCGCCAAAACGCACGCGAGGGCGACCTCGTGGTAGTAATGGGCGCAGGGGATATTTACAAGGTATTCCCCCTGCTTGATCTTAAATGAGCCGCGGCTACGGCGCAATATCGTGCGCCTACGACAGCTTTAACGGTGAGGTGGACTACGCCGCTTGGGCGGACTTCGCCGAGCGTTGTTTTGACACCTACCTCCCCGCCCGTCCGTCGCTCGTGCTTGACCTTGCGTGCGGCACGGGAACGCTCACCGAGCTTCTCTCCGAGCGCGGCTACGATATGACGGGAGTGGACGCATCCCCCGAAATGCTCTCCGTCGCACGCGAGCGTTGCTCCGAAAACACCCTTTTGCTTTGCCAGAATATGTGCGCCTTCGAGCTTTACGGCACGGTCGGCGCGACTATATGCTCCCTTGACTCACTCAATCACCTTACGCGCAAGGGCGAGCTTGAAAAATGCTTCTCCCTCGTGCATAATTATCTTGACCCCGACGGCATTTTCCTTTTTGACGTAAACTCCGCCTACCGCTTTAGTACGGAATACGCAAGGGAATCCTATCAATTCGAGGACGAGCTTGACGACGGCAGAGCCGTATTTTGCAATTGGCAAAACGATTATTCCGAAAAGCGCGGCATCTGCCGCTTTTACATCACGCTCTTTACCGAAAGCGAGGCGGGTAGCGGTATCTATTCACGAAGCGATGAGGAATGGAGCGAGCGCTACTACAGCCGCGAGGAGCTGACGGCGGCTCTTGAGGGCGCGGGCTTTGAGCTTCTCGGCGTTTTCGGAAGCACCAATATGCGCCCCCCGCGAAAGAACGACAGCAAGCTGTATTTCGCCGCAAGGGCAAAAAAATAAATATGGAAGTTAATTGATATGGAACAGAAAAGATCTACTATACTTCGCGGTATGACCGCCGACGGCTCGGCGCGTATACACGTTATCGACTCACGCGCGATAGTGAACGCCGCCATCGGATACCATAAGACCTCCCCGACCGCCACCGCGGCGCTCGGCAGACTTCTTACGGGCGCGTCGATAATGGGCGCAATGATGGGCGAGGAAAACGAAAGCCTGACGCTTACCGTGGCAGGTGACGGCCCTGCGGGACGTATAATCGCGGTAGCGGATTGGTACGGCAACGTGCGCGGATATATAGGAAATCCCGCCGTGGATATTCCCCTGAAGCCCAACGGCAAGCTTGACGTGGGCGGAGCTGTTGGCGAGGGATATCTCAACGTCGTGCGCGACAACGGCAACGGCGAGCCCTTTAGCGGCTCTATCCCCCTTGCGGGCGGAGAAATTGCCGAGGACATCGCAAGATATTACGCAGTAAGCGAGCAGATACCTACCGTGTGCGCACTCGGCGTGCTCGTCGACCGCGACCTTTCCTGCCTTGCGGCGGGCGGCGTGTTCGTACAGCTTTTGCCCTTTGCCGACGAGGAGACCGTAGACAAGATCGAGGCAAACGCCGCACATCTCGTTAACATCTCTTCCCTGCTTGCCAAGGGCAAGACCTGCCGCGAGATCGCGGACATCGCGCTTGATGGCATCGAGTACGACGTGTTCGACGAGCTTGAGGTAGAATACAAATGCACCTGTGAAATGGAGCGTATGCTGCGCGCCGTCGCATCACTTGGCGAGAGGGATATTTTGAAGCTTCTTGACGAGCAGGAGTCCGAGGGCAAGGCGCGCGAGCTTGAAGTGTGCTGCAGATTCTGCGATAAAAAATATACTTTCGACGAAAAAACACTTCTCGACGAGGCGAAAAGACTTAAAAACTCGTAAAATGATACCTTTTTGGTATCAAAACCCAAAAAATAAAAAAACTTTCAAAAAAACGAAAAAAATTTGAAAAAAGGTATTGACAAGCGGCGACGGATGTGATATAATCCTATCTGTCGCCGGCAATAAGGCGATTAGCAAAGGCCACATGGGAGCATAGCTCAGCTGGGAGAGCATCTGCCTTACAAGCAGAGGGTCATAGGTTCGAGCCCTATTGTTCCCACCATTTGGCCCGGTAGCTCAGTTGGTTAGAGCGCCAGCCTGTCACGCTGGAGGTCGTGGGTTCGAGCCCCATCCGGGTCGCCATATACAGCACCCTTGCTGTACGCCTCTGTAGCTCAGTTGGTAGAGCAGGGGACTGAAAATCCCCGTGTCGTTGGTTCAATTCCGACCGGAGGCACCATTTGCGGATTTAGCTCATTTGGTAGAGCGCGACCTTGCCAAGGTCGAGGTGGCGGGTTCGAGCCCCGTAATCCGCTCCAAAAAAATGGGGACGAAAAAAACTTCGTCCCCATTACATTTTACGGCGCCATAGCCAAGCGGTAAGGCAGAGGTCTGCAAAACCTTTATTCCCCGGTCCGATTCCGGGTGGCGCCTCCAAAAAGAGCAGGACACCAATAGGTGTCCTGCTCTTTTTGGTCGTGCTACGCACGAATCGGACCGCGCTCCGCAAGCGGAGCGCAGCGGAATCCGGTCCGCATACCCC
>JAZPZM010000122.1:0-22485 GCA_045544735.1 Eubacteriales bacterium | reverse complement strand
AAAGGATTAAAAATGAATAATTTGACGATACGTTTAGAAACAGAAAAAGATTACAGAGCAGTAGAAGAGCTTACTCGCGAGGCGTTTTGGAACGTCTATAAACCGGGCGCAGACGAACATTATTTCGTCCACATGATGCGTTCTCATCCCGACTTCATCCCCGAGCTTGCATTCGTGCTTGAGCTTGACGGCAAGATTGTTGGAAACATTATGTACACGAAGGCTTGGCTTGAAGACGAGAACGGTGAGCGCAAGGAAATTCTTTCCTTCGGGCCGCTTTGCGTTGCTCCCGAATATCAACGTCAGAAACTCGGCAAGATGTTGATCGAGCATTCCTTTGAGGTAGCACGTAAGATGGGCTACGATGTAAACATCAATTTCGGAAATCCGGGCAACTATGTCAGCCGTGGTTTCGTGAGCTGCAAAAAGAAGAACGTCAGCTTTGTTGTAGACGGCAATTTCCCTACGGCACTTCTCGTTTGCGAGCTTGTGCCGAACTCGCTTGACGGCAGAAAGTGGATGTACATTCCATCTACCGCCGCCGACTGCTGTGAGGACACCGCTGCGGTCGAGGCATTCGACGCAACTTTTCCACATAAGGAAAAGAAGTGGATGCCGAGCCAAGAGGAATTCTATATCTATAGTCATTCTTCGGTAGTCAGATAAACGTAAAAACGCCGCTGAGGTTTCGTGAGATCCCTCAGCGGTTGTTTTTCTTTGGTACTTTGTCAAGGTAGTATTGTAAACTTTTCGACCTTCGAAAACTTTACAATCTCCACCTTGACAAGTATTTCTGAATAATGTGTCACCCATCATTGACAATTCAACAGCGTTTGGGGCTGTTTTAACAATTAACGGCTTGAAATTTTTTGTCAAGCGTGGTATAATCAAATAAACAGAAACGGATGAGGGCGGCGAAGGTATGCTTGTTTCTCATCGGGAGGTCATTATGAAAAAAATCTTATCATTCATTCTTTGTCTTACGCTCGTAGCGTCGCTCGGGGCGTTTTTCGCACTTGGCAGCTCTGCCGAGGAGGGCAAGGTGAGCTTGCCTGAGTTCACCTTTCCGCTCAAGGCATACCCCACGCTTGAGGATGCGAAAATCCCGTACGACGAGCTTCTTGCTTGCTTCCCTGAAATCAACGAGGTGAAGTATGAAAACGGGGTTCTTTATATCAAGGACGTCGGCGGAGCGGAGGCAAGCTACGTTGACACCTTGAACTATGACTATCACCATGGCAAGCTCGTTGACGGATATTGGGAATTTGACGTTTCCGTCGAGGAATACAATTCCGCGGGGAGCATTTCGATATCTGCTCAATCCTATTTGTGGACTGCCGAATATGAGCTTGACGGAAAGCGCGGTCTTGTAATATTTGAGAATTATGTTGAGGGTCACCAAAGTCTTGTTACGCTGTATCCTGAGGAGGGATACGGCGATAAGCTCGTTGAAGTTTGTTACAGCCTTCGCGCGGGTCTTGAAGTGGACGATACGTACGCACAAGGCGTTCTCAACGAACAAACCGTAGCGCTGCACACGGGAAACGAGGCGATTTGGGCAAATTACGGCGCGGACGGTACGCTCCTGTACGTTGACATAGCTATTAATGACACGGGCGAATACGTTTACTTTATCCCCGATAAGGGATGGTGTGAGGACATAAATGGCGAGATCCCCGTGAATGCTCCGCAGGGCTTTGAGAACGTGACGCTTGAAGATCTGAAAAAACGCCTGCCGACCGACATCGGTTGCGCTCATCAGTGGTCCGCGCCTCTTTGCGACGTGCCGAGCACCTGCGAAAAATGCTTCAGAGAGAACGGTGAGCCGCTCGGACACAAATTGACCGCGGGGGATGAATACGACACCTGCTCGACCTGCAGCGCTATCATTTACCGTCTTCCCACTATAGCTCTGCCGTCCTTCGCGGCACAGCCCGTGCTTACCCTTGCGCAGCTCGGCATTGACGCAAACGCGATCACGTCAAGCTTTCCCCAAAAAATTATTACTGAATATGAAAACGGAATATTTACACTCCCATGTATCGGGGAATGCGATTTAAATGTAAAATCGAAAACTAAAGGATTTATTAACCATAATACGGCAAACGGCAGAAATACGTTTGAGATTGAAAACGAGGACATAAAGCAGCTTGAATTCATCTTTGACGGCGAAAGTTGTATAGGTGAGAATTGCTACGAATACAGTATGCGTTACGATTGCGACGGGACGCTGTTGTCTTGTTTCGTTTACGACGAGCAGACGGAAAGAAGCGTCAGCGTTTTTCTCGCCGAGAACAAGGTGGACGTGATTTATCCGAAATCCGCGGATGAGGATATTGAATACACCGATACCTACGTAAACGGAATCCTTACGTCGCAAGCGGTCTTTCGCACGGACGAGGGTGTCAGTGTTTGTTACGATTCCGACCTGAACGTATCAAAGGTCAGCGTAAGGACGAACGCTTCAAGCGACCATTATGTTCCCGACAAGGGCTGGTTTGACGATTCGGCGTGTACCAAGCCTATCCCCGCGCCAAGCGGCTACGAGGATAAGGACGCGGCGTATTTTGCAGAAAATTATCCCACGAGCATAGACTTCTGCATCCACGCTTGGAAGGATATCGAGGGCGGAACGGAATGCATCAAGTGCGGCGAAAAGGTCATTGACGAGAAGCCCGTGGAGACACAAGCTCCCGATGCTAATCAGGACAATGATATTCAGATAGGTCTTATCATCGGTATTGCGGTGGGCGTGATAGCCGTCGCCGCAGTTGCCGCAGTAAGCGTTATCGTAATGAAAAAGAAAAGCTCCGCAAGGCGATAAGCTCTGCGGATGAGCGAAAAACGTCCGGAGAGCCGAGGCTCCCCGCGCGTTTTTGAATTATTCAGCAGCTAAAGCAGCTTTTTTGTTCATTCGCAACAAAAGCTTTTGCAAGAGAGGAGTGTTGTACCTTAGAACGAGCGTGGGCAGTACGTTCAAAAATACGTTCACTACGGCGATGGGGAGGGCGATGGTAAAAGCGCAGAGACCGTCGACGGTCAGCATAGCCAAAAAGCCGATGGGGTAGCTGAGTCTGTGCGTAACTACGCCCTTGTTGCATTCGATAATGAATTTCTCGATATATTTGGGGTTCGTAGGCTCTTTGAGGCTTTTTTTGCTAAAGCCGCCAAGTCCGCCAAGCTCCCAGACCTTGTCCTTCCAGCGGCGCACCTGAAGCTTTTTGTATAGCGCTTGCGCGCTTTCCGATACGGTAAAGTGCGGGTCATCCGCGCCGAAATATCTGTCGGGCGTGATGCGTATGATAATGGCGAGGAGTCCGTCAAGGGCAAATTGCAACGCCGTACACCATATGACCGCCGCTATAACGTAATACCACGGCGCGACCTCAAAAATAAGATTCAGAGCCGCGACTACCGCCATTGCGATGCCGATGACCGAAAGGTACAGCTTCATTTTGCCTCCTCCGCGTCGGCGTAAACGAGCTTTTTGCCGTAGAATTCTTCGTACACCTCGACCCACGCGGCGTAGTTTTGCTCGCTCATTTTCACCTTGGCTTCGCCCAGACGAAGGCTCGCGTCGGGGTAGATGGCGGGCAGAATATGGAGCGTGAACTCCTGCACGGGAAAGCCGTCGCCGTCAAGAGCGTTTCCGTCCTCCATAGTGATGAATATCGGCACGACGGGGACTTTGTTATGCACGGCAAGCGAGAATGCGCCGTCCTGCATCGGACGCGGCTTGCGGTAGTTCCACCACATTCCTTGTTCGGGGTAAATGAGTATCGTTTCGCCTCTGCCGAGAAGCGTTTTTACGGCTTTAAAGAACTTGCGCATCGTCGACGGTTGGCTTGAAAGCGGAAGCGTGTTACAATGCCGCATAAAAAGCCCGAAGGGCTTTGGGGGATTGGTATAGTTTCCCTCTCTGATGACCTTATATAGCATCTTGCCGTCCATATGCTCGCGCAGAGCCATCCAGACCGCGTAGTTATCTCCGACGCTGAAATGGTTGCAGGTCACGATCTTGCCGCCTTTTACGGCGGTGAAGTTTTCAATGCCGCGTATCTCCTTGATAACGAGCTGCCCGCTTGCTATCATCTTGTCAAAGAAGCGCGTTCCGAGAAGATTGGCTATTTTGTTTTTTATTTTGTTTGAGAGCTTTTCGTTCAGATAGTCTATATCGTCGGGCATCAACGGATACGTTTCGGGGTCGTCCTCGACGTCAAGATGCCAAAGCTGTTTTTTTTCAAGCTCGGCTATTCTTCTTAAAAGCTCAAGCTTGTGGGCTGATCTTTCCATATTCCGTCCTCAATTATTAGAAAGCTTTTTGACAAACGTTTCCTCGGAGTCCACGATCTTTAGCGCGTGGAGCAATATCTCCTTCGCCATGGCATCGTTTTCGGCGCGTTCCTTGTCTCCGAAGGAGTCTTTTCTTTCCAAAATCATCTCGTAGAAGGGGGAGCGCTTTGCATACTGCCAGAAATACTCGCCGTCGATAACGTCGTCGTACTGCCACGGCTTTTTGTATAGTGCGTAATGCACGATATTCTTCTTTCCCTCGCAGGGAATAGTCATCGGCTCCTTGTTCCAGCCGTTTGGCAGAACGCGTATTCTGCCGCGGCAAAGATAGTTCAGATACGCCTGATCGGGATCGAGCAGGTCGAAATCGTACGCGGTGATAAGCTCGATGAATTGCTCCATTATCCTATGCTCTCTGAACGCGACGAGGTTGATGACCAAAACTCCCGCGTTGACGTAGGTGGAGTGGTCAACTCCGAGCGACTTGTTCACGTAAAGGCGGAATTCCTTCGTGTTTCGGATGAACTCTTCGGGTGCTGCGCCCAAAATATTATCACCGAGGTCGGTGTGGTAAAGCTCGGACACGTCGCCGAGCACGACCAGATCGCAATCAAGATACACTATCTTATCGTATGTAGGGAATAGGGAAGCGATAAAAAGCCTGTAATACGTTACGACGGAAAAATGGTAGACGTTTTTTAGGCTCTTTTTTATTTTTTCCACCTCTGCGGATATGTTTACGAACTCGATGGCAAAGCCGTCGCGCTCGTTTCTCATAATTTTATTTACGTTTTCTTGCTCAAGGCCCGTATTTAAAACGATTATCTTGTATTCGTACTCCTTGGACGCATTCTCGATAAGCGACGCTATCGCAATATCAAGGTAGGGAATGTAATTGTCGTCCGTCGAGAAAAAGATCGGTATCTCGTTTTTGTCGCGGGGCGTTAAATTTAACACGATATTTATACCTCCAAATAAAAGCGCAAGTGATACGTCGGGGGATTAGCCGACGCAGCTTTCAAGGTTGCGGCTGATGATGGAAAGATAGCGGTAAAACGCGGCTCTTTCCTCCTCGGTAAGTCCTATGCCGGTCTTTTCAAGAACACGGTTTACCTTGTCCGTAATCCGCTTTCCCGCTTCCATTCCTTTTTCGGTCAGAACGAGGGGACTTCTGTAGCGTTTGGCGTGCTTTGCGTCGCAAGTAAGGTAGCCGTTGCTTTCAAGAAAATCAAGCGAGCGCGATATCGTCGCCTTATCCTCCTCGCACTTTTCGCACAGCTCTGTCGCCGTAACGGACCTTTTGGAATACAGGTAATACAGGCACGAAACGTGCGTACTGCGAAGCCCGTATTCCGCCATCTCCTGATTTTTAATCCTTTTGATATTTCTGCTTATTTTATTGATCAAAACCGTAAACGTTTCAAAGCGTTCCTTCATTTTCAGATCCTTTCAACTTGTTGAAATTTAAACAAGCGCCCCTACAGTATATCACAAACTTGTTGAAAAGTCAAATAATGTTTATGAATATTTACTTAATTATTCCAAAATAGTGAAATTTCAAAGTGAATTACACTATAGGTAGAGAATTTCTCTACTTTAGGATCGCTCGTTGACACGCTTTGCATATCGTGATATAATAAGATGTACTCGTTATAAATTTTTACAGATAAGGAAGGAGCAGACGATGAAAAAACGTATTTTAGCATTATGCATTATCGTTGTTATTGTGCTTTCTCTCGGCGCATGCTCCGATTACTCTGAAAACGTAGAGCTTATAGAAGGCGACGGTGGCGGCGTTTTGCTTTATCAGGGTGCCGAATATTATGCTTCCCGACTTTTTTGCGGTATAATGGATCACGAGCTAAACGAGAAGGATATTGAATTAGGCCGGTATTACAGCTTTCCTTTTTCTACCCGCTATTATTCCGACACAATGGAAGCTCCCGATTACGTATTCGGCGTTGGCGGAGGGCAAGAGGTTTATTTGAAGCAAGGCTATGATTACGGCTCCGAGGTCTTTGTTATTGAGGGAACGTCGGATAAGATCGTTTTTTCGGAGGCAATGACGGGGGATAGCCTTGAATATAATTATTTTACGCAATCACAAGGTGAAAAAGGGATAACTATGTGCTCCGAAAAGCACCCCAACCTAAAGATAAGAGCGTCATTGTTTTTTGACGGCAGCGGCTGGTGCATAGGGTTTGGTACGGATGAGGCGTACGTTATCTCGCCGTCGCTTTTGGAAATATTAAAGGAAAACGGATTCATAGCATAGTGTAAAACCAATATTCTCATTTTGAAACATAAATTCTATCACGGCGTGGAATACTTTTTGTACTACGTCAGAAAGGATTCCGAAATGATAGAACAGGATACGATAAAGTTGCTTCGCGAGTGCGATGCGGGTGTGAAAATGGGCGGTGACACACCTGAATTTTTGTGCTATAATGACCGCAATCAAAAACTAAAGGAGGATTTTTATGAAAAAAGTCATAGCTATTATACTTCTTATATGTTTTACATGCTTGTTTTTGAGCTCATGCGGCTCTCATTATGTAATACAGGGGTTGGAAAATTTTAGTGTCAATACATCCAGTGTTGGATTATGCGACGGTTTAATTCCCGACAATTTTATTGAAACGTTTACGTATAAAGATGGCAATTACTTTTTTTCAATGTCCGAAAAAATGCCTGGCTTCGAAGTATGCGAAAGAGCTTTCATGTATTTGCAGTATGATGATGACGTATACTTAATGGCAAAACAATATGCAATGGAGACCCTGGCGTTATCGGATGATATGGCAGTTCAGCATAATGATTATATCTTTTACGATAATGACGTGGATTCTAATAAATTCCCGTACTCTTTTAAGCGATTTGCTTATAACGATAGTAATAATACGTTGATCTTTATCGGCTTTTACGTTTCTATGGAATTATATTCGGACGTTGATGAAGCAATCGGTGATTGGGGCGGTTTCCTCGAAAAGTATTATGGAGAATTTTATACTTTTTCATAAACATAAATCCAACTAAAATCAAAAGTACATAACATTCAACCGCACTTTCGGGTGCGGTTGTTTTTCATTACGTGGTATTTGCAAATTCAACCAAAATGTGTTATGTTTATGATGACCTCAACAGAGTAACCTCGAAAACTGTCAAAAATAACACCTCGATTTAGTCGGGGTGTTATTTTTTATAACGTTCTCGCTACTGCAATAAGCTATAAAAATTTTTTTGAAAAATAACATCCGCACCTAAATATTTAGGTGCGGAACTTTAAATCATATAGTTATTTGCAAAATATGAAATCACGACATATAAAAAGCGTTATTAAAGATAGTAGACCAAATGTTCCAGAAAAAGAGAAAAAGGGCGATAGCGGGGAAAATTTCTGCCATTATTGTCAGCTTTGCTCGTTGCGCGTTGTCTAAGTTTACTAAATAAATCATATTAATGATTATTATAGCTATTGTAACAAGTGCCGCTAAAATCGAAATGAAAATACAAGAATAAAAAAATGGAGCGACCTTATATGTGGTAAAAGGAGATGCCGAAATCGATAAAATGCACATAAGGCATTCTACAAAAAGGCTGGCAAATACGCCAATTACTAACGGCGAAATAAAAGGAATTAATTTTTTCATAATACCTCCTAATGCGGTTTGTTTTAAGCATTATACAATAAAATATTCTTTATTGCAATACTGTATTGAATAATTTTTCTATTGGAGTTGGTTTGTGTAACAAACTTTTCCAGATTGAAACAAGGTGAAACTTTAGTTCTCGTTATTTAAAATAAATTTATTTTATTCCTCTATAACTTTAACACCAATAGAACAGACTTTTGATCTTTAGTTTCCGGCTTTAATTTAGTGTAAAGCAACAAACATTCTCGTTTCGGGCATAAATTCTATCACGGCGTGGAATACTTTTTGTACTACGTCAGAAAGGATTCCAAAATGATAGAACAGGATACGATAAAGCTGCTTCGCGAGTGCGATGCGGGTGTGAAAATGGGCGTTGACTCGCTTGACGAGGTTATGCCGTACGTCAGAAGCGAAAAGCTCAAGGAATATCTCATTCGTTGCAAGACCGAGCACGATAAGCTCGGCGTTGAGATAGGCGAGATGCTAACTCGTTACGGCGACGAGGGAAAAGACCCAAACCCTATGGCGAAGGGAATGAGCCACGTCAAGACGAATTTCAAGCTCGGAATGAAGGAGTCGGACAACACGATCGCCGACCTCATAACCGACGGCTGTAATATGGGGGTAAAGTCCCTTAACCGCTATCTCAATCAGTACAAGGCGGCAGACGAGGTATCAAAGGACGTTACCAAGCGTCTGATAAATCTTGAGGAACGCCTTGCTATTGACCTGCGCGATTATCTTTAATAAATCTAAAAAGGGGCAAACGCCCCTTTTTTATGTTGACTTTTTGGGGAATAAAATGTATACTGTATTCATAACTCTGCAAGGAGAAAAGTATGAAAACGGTAATGCTTGTTTTCGGAACGCGCCCCGACGCTGTGAAGATGTGTCCGCTTCTTCTCGAATTGCGCTCCCGAAATCATTTTAATACGGTCGCGCTCGTTACGGGACAGCACCGCAGTATGCTTGACGGCGTGCTTCGCGCGTTCTCCGTAACGCCCGACTGCGACCTTGGCGTGATGCGCGAGGATCAATCGCTTTTCGACGTTACGTCCGCCGTGATGGACGGAATGCGCCGTGCGCTTGCGTCGGTGCGCCCCGATGCCGTTCTGGTACACGGTGACACCTCCACCGCATTTGCGGCGGCGCTTGCGTGCTTTTACGAAAACGTTCCCGTGTTCCACGTCGAAGCGGGGCTTCGCACCTACGACGTGTGCGCGCCGTATCCCGAGGAATTTAACCGCCGCGCCGTGTCGCTGATATCGCGCTACGATTTTGCGCCCACCGAGCGCGCGCGGGATAATCTGATAAGAGAGGGGAAGCGCCCCGCGGACGTTTTCGTTACGGGAAACACCGCCGTCGACGCGCTGCGCTACACCGTGCGCCGCGACTATACGCACCAATGCCTTGAATGGGCAGGGAATGACCGCGTGGTTTTGCTTACCACACACCGCCGCGAGAGCCTCGGCGAGCCTATGCGCGAGGCGCTTGGGGCGATAAGAGCCGTTATAGAGAAACGCGAGGACGTGAAGGTGATCTTCCCCGTGCATTGTAACCCCGCCGTGCGCGCCGCCGCGCGTGACGTGCTTGAGGGCTGTGAGCACGTTATGCTCACCGAGCCGCTTGACGTAGTTGATTTTCATAATATTTTGGCACGCTCGTATCTCGTGCTTACGGATTCGGGAAGCGTGCAGGAGGAAGCCGCCGCGCTCGGCAAGCCGACGTTGGTGTTGCGCGGCAAGACCGAGCGGCAGGAGGGCGTGGAGTCGGGCGTGCTTATGCCCGTCGGCACGGACTTTGCCTCGGTCAAGGACGGCTTTTGCCGATTGCTTGACGACGGCGAGCTGTACGCGCGGATGTCCGCGTCGGAAAATCCCTACGGAAATGGCGAAGCGTGCCGAAAAATAGCGGACGCACTCGAAATAATAATAAAATGAAGGAAATGCCGCGCACGGCGTTTTTCTTCATTGTGCGGAGTGTTTCAATTTCAAAAAAATTGGAAAAATATTTGAAAAGTACTTGAAATGACACAAGTTTTGTGCTATCATATTTATTGAATAATTATAATTGTGGTTAGGTATGCCATTTGGTGTAAATTCATCCAAATTCTTGAAAAAAGGGGGAGTACAGATGACAAAAAGGCTCAAGACCGTTATAGTTCTTTTGTCAGTTTTGCTGGCTGTCAGCGCGGTGGCGTTGGTTTCCGTGTTGCTGTACCGCCACTTTGCTTCGGGTATGCAGACCACGACGACCGTGCCGAATAATTTGATCGGCGTGGTCACGACTCCCGCGCCCGCTGATACCACCGTTTCCCCCGACGAGACCGAGGGCGACGAGGTACCCGACGGGGAGGAGATCGGTGTCGGAAATCTTCCCGACATACACGAGGGCGAGACCACTACCGCCCCCACGACCTCGCAGACAAGAGAAAAGCCCGCAGTTGCGCTTTATTTACATAACAGAAACGAGAGCGATAACGTCCCCTTTGAAGTAATGAATATGTTTCCGGGTGACGTTGAAACGAAGTATTATTGCGTAAGAGTCGCGCATAGCGAGACCGTTACCGTTAAATACAGAGCAGAGGTCAGAGAGGGCTACGAGATACTTGCCGAGGTCCTTAAGTGCAGAATAACGCTTCTCAACACGGGCGAAGTCCTTTACGACGGATTGATGAAGAGTATGCCCGCAAGCCTTGACCACACCGTAGTACCGCAGAGCGGAGAGGACTCCGAGCTTTACTACGAGATCACGGCGTACCTTGAAACGAGCGTCGGCAACCGCCACCAGAACAAAAGACTTATTGCCGATTTTCATTGGTGGGTAGAGGGTGAGCTTGATCCCCCGCAGACGGGTGACTCTATGCAGCCCGTTATAATAATCTGCGTTATGGCAGTGATCCTGCTTATACTCGTTCCGCTTTTGATCAAGCGCCGAAGGAAGGGGGATGACGATGAGCAGCAGTAAGACGAAAAGACGCCTCACCGTAGGCATTATAACGCTGATTTTGCTGTCACTTTGCTTGACGGCAACCACCTTTGCTCTCGTTTGGGCAACGGTGTCCGTGGAAAATAACCTTTTCCAAACGGGTATAGTTAAGATAAATCTTAACGACGGCAACCCCATAATAAACGAGGAAAAATTCCTCTTTGAGCCCGGGGCAACGCTAAAAAGAGACTTCTTTATAGAAAACCTCAGCACTTGGGAGGTCTACTATAAGATCTATATGCTGAATCTTGAAGGCGAGCTTGCCGACAAGATATACGTTACGATCACTCATAAGGACAGCGACGATATTCTTTACGAGGGCTTGGCTTCCGAGCTTACTCGCTCGCGCGTGCAAGCCGCCGACGACACCCTTGGAATCGGCGAAAAGATCTATTTTACCGCATACTTCCATATGCCCAAGAACATCGGCAACGACGGACAGGGACTTGAGCTTGCCTTTGACGTAGGCGCGGATGCGGTGCAGACGAAGAACAACCCCAATAAATTGTTTGATTAAAAGACAGGAGAGCTTTTATGAATAAAAAAGCACTGAATATCGTTAAAACCGTTTTAGTGTGGACTTTCGTGGCGTTCGCCGTGATAATGATGTTGTTTACAATTTTCTCCGTCAACACGTTCGATAAAACGGACAGAGATATTTTCGGAGTTAAATTCTTCATCGTACAAACGGACTCGATGAGCGACACTTTCCGCGCGGGCGACATCGTAGTCGTTAACGAGGTCGACCCCACCACTCTCGTTGAGGGCGATATTATCACCTTCATTTCGCAAAATGAGGAAAGTTTTAACGAAATTATAACGCATAAAATCCGTTCCCGCACCAAGGACGAAAACGGCGACCCCGCGTTCGTCACCTACGGTACTACTACCGATAGCGACGACGCAAAGGTCGTTACTTATCCTTACATACTTGGTAAGTACAGCTTCCACCTTCCGAAGCTCGGACATTTCTTCCAGTTCCTTAAGACTACCCCCGGATACATAATCTGCATTCTCGTTCCTTTCCTTCTTCTTATGATATATAACGGTATCGTCGCTATCGGCGCGTTCCGCCGCTTCAAGAAGGAAGAGATGCAGGAGCTTGACGAGGAAAAGAAGAAGCTTGAGGAAGAAAGACGCCAGTCTCTTGAGATGATGGCAGAGCTTCAAAAGCTCAAGGAACAGCTCGCGGCGCAGCAGAGCGCGGCGGCAGAGCCTACCGAAAGCAAGCCCGCCGAGGCGGAGACGAAACCCGAAGAATAAAACTATTTTGATGCCGCAAGCGGCAAATTCCTAAAAGAGAGGTAAGACGATGGCAAAGCAATCAACTATGCGTGCGCTTTTAACGGGTGTTTTGGCTGTGCTCATTTGCCTTACTATGCTCGTAGGCGCTACGTTTGCTTGGTTTACCGCAAGTGTTACGTCGGGAAGAAACAGAATAATCAGCGGCAATCTCGATATGGAGCTTTCGTTTAAGGGAAGCCTTAGCGAGACGTATTGGAAGATAGTCGGTGAGGATACCGAGCTTTTCCCCGATGAAGCGGTTTGGCTTCCCGGACACACCGAGGTCATCTATTTCCGCATTCAGAACAAGGGAACGCTTGCTTTTAAGTACCATATTGACGTTTCCGTGCTTGAAAACTCGCTTTTGAGAGAGGAATTCAACGGCGCGCCGCTTTACGTTTCCGACGTTATTATGTCGGGCTCGCACGTTGAGGAAAATACGTATAATCCCGACGGCTCGCTCAAGGAGACGTCCGAGACGCTTATTTCGGAAAGAGTAAAGGATTATACGCCTTCCACCTTTGCCAAGGAGGCTACCACCAAGATCAGCGAGATCGAGGTAAAGAGCGGGTATGCCGAGGAGGGAACTAACAGAGGGTATGATTTTGCCCTGCTCCCCGGTGAAACGCAGATCGGATACTTGGTTTTGCATATGCCCGAAAAAACGGGAAACGAGGCGAATATTCACAACGTTCCCTCTCGCCCGCGCATCCGCTACGGCATTACCTGCGTAGCAACGCAGTATACTTACGAGGACGACAGCTTTAACGAGCAGTACGATTACTACGCCGTTTATCCCATTATGACGGGCGAGGAGCTTGCCTATCTTATGGATCAGATAACGAAGAACGGCGGCAACCAGAAGCAAAGTGATTACAGCATACTTATTATAGGTGAGGATATCTCGATAGACTCACTTACAATTCCCGCAGGACAAAAGATATATCTCGACCTCAATAATAAGACGCTTACCGTAACGGGCGGTGACATCACCGTAAACGGCGAGCTTGTTATCAGCGAGTTTGGAGATATCAGCTTCACGTCAGGCTCGATAGTTACGGGCGCGAACGGAAGCGTTACGGATAAAAGGCAGTAAACTTACAGATATGCCCTATGCACAGCGCGTTTGGACGCGAAACGCGCTGTGCAAGGGATTTGACAATTTAATACTTTCGCATTTTACCCCTTGGGGATATCCCCATTTTAAATTTGATCTTCACGCCACAGGCGTTTAGATAATTCGTCCATTTAAAAACTTATAGGAGGTAAACAAAAATGACGAATCGCAAGACCACCAAAAGAGCATTCCTCGCAAGCGTAATGGCACTCATTATTTGCTTCTCGATGCTCCTCGGAACCACTTACGCGTGGTTCACCGATACCGTTGTTGCCGGCAGAAACAGAATAGTTTCCGGTAACCTCGATGTCGAACTCGATTACGCCGTTATGGAAAACGGTCAGATCAAAGAGTGGCTTCCTGTTGACGAGAGCACCAATCTCTTCAACGAAGAGGCACTCTACGAGCCCGGTTACACCGAAGTAGTAAAGTTCCGCGTACGCAACGTAGGAACCCTTGCTGTTAAGTGCAACCTCGGTATCAATGTTGTTAACGAGACCCCTGGTGTAAACGTATACGGAGATGAGTTCATGCTCTCCGATTACCTCACCACCGGTGTTGTTGACACCAGCGCTCTCACCTCTGCAGACCGCGATGATTACCTTGCTAATATGGCAACCACTACCTTTGCTGATGCAAAGAATGCTGTATACGCAAGCGATCTCGTTCTTCTTCCCAACGACTACAAGGTTGGCGAAGGCGATGACGAGGAGATCTTTGAGGTTGTTGTTACCATGCCCACCTACGTAGGCAACGAGGCTAACTTCCTTACCGATCTTACCGGTAACATCAGCACCGAGGGCATCGAGGGCTTCACCAACCAGCCCGAGATCATCTTCGGTCTTAAGCTCGCTGCTACCCAGTGGACTTACGAGGCTGACGACTTCGACGATCAGTACGACGTTGACGCTAAGTACCCTGTGTACACCGAGGCTGAGCTTGCTGCTGACCTCGCTGCAGGTGGCACCACCATCCTTACCGAGAACGTACAGGTTACCGCTCCTATCACCCTCGCTGCAGGCTCTGTTGTTGACGGTAACGGCCACGTTATCTACTCCACCGTTCCTGTAAACGCTAACGGCAACTCCCAGTTCGCAATCGTTGCAACTGAGGGTACCATCAAGAACCTCTCTATCGTAGGCGCTGGTCGTGGTGTTGGTACTTACGGTGCTCTCACCGGTGACCTCACCCTTGACAACTACTACGCAGCAGGCGGTTCTTACTACTTCAACATTGGTAACGGTAACGGTTACGCTTTCACCGTTAAGAACTCCACCCTCGTTGGTTGGGGAAGCTTTGGCGGCAACTACTCCAGCGTTCTCTTTGAGAACTGCACCTTCAAGCCCGCTGAGTACCATACCATCCGTGCATACGATGGCGTATCTTTTGTAAACTGCGACTTCGCAGCTGGATACGACTTTGACATTTATACTGGAACTGCCACCTCTAATGTCTTCAACTTCACAAACTGCTACTACAATGGCATTAAGCTCGTTGATAGAAATCAGGCTGTAGAGCTTGGCTTCATCTCCGCTGAAGATCTTGCTACTTACGGAAATGCTATCCGTTTCTATTAATAATCAAACCGTTAATCAATAACGAATGATTTTTGCCCGCCCCTTTGGGGCGGGCTTTTTTAGTGCAAAGTGAAAAGTGCAAAGTGCAAAGTTGAGGTAGCTTTTTGCCAAAGGCAAACCCCTTTTCTTTTGAGAAAATTCAAAAAAATCGTATTTTTTTGCAAAAAACTCTATACAAACGGCGAAAAAAGTGGTAAAATAATAATCGGAATTTTACTCAAAAGGAGTTAAAAAAATGAAAAAGCTTTACGAAGGCAAAACCAAAGACGTTTATTCCCTTGACAATGGCAACGTTCTTCTCAAATTTAAGGACGATTGCACGGGCAAGGACGGCGTTTTCGATCCCGGAGAGAACAGCGTAGGTCTCACTATCGAGGGCATCGGACGCGCAAATCTCGAAACCTCTATCCACTATTTCGAGCTTCTTAAGAAGGCGGGCGTAAAGACTCACTACGTCAGCGCAAACATCGAGGACGCTACTATGGAAGTTCTCCCCGCAGAGTGCTTCGGCAAGGCTCAGGGCGGTAACGGCCTTGAGGTCATCTGCCGTCTCGTTGCTACGGGTAGCTTCATCCGCCGCTACGGCGAGTACATCAAGGACGGAACTCCCCTTGAGGGCGGTTACGTTGAATGTACCTTCAAGAATGACGCAAAGGGCGATCCGCTCGTTACGGGCGAGGGCCTTGCGGCTCTCGGCGTTATGACTCCCGCTATGTTTGCCGATATGAAGGAGCAGACTCTCAAGATCACCAAGATCGTTGCCGACGATCTTAAGAGCATCGGTCTTGACCTTTGGGACATCAAGTTTGAGTTTGGCTACAACAACGGCGAGGTAGTTCTTATCGACGAGATCGCATCGGGCAATATGCGCGTTTACAAGGACGGCAAGATCGTTGATCCCGTTGAGCTTACCAAGCTTATCCTCAACAGATAATAGGCACTATATATAAGAAAACCGCAATTTTTTGCGGTTTTCTTTTTTATTTTGACAAAAAAACTTGACTTTCTCTGCATTAAATGGTAAAATTATTATGTATAACCGCGTCTTGCCTTTCAAGGCGCACTACCATCAAAAAGGAGAAAGCCCGTGACGAATAGAGTAGAAAATAATTACAGCGTGCCGCTTTATCGCCGCCTGCTTTGCGTGCTTTTTAGCATCGTTTTTCTGATATCTCTCGTTCCCACCGTCAGCGCGGTGTCCGTTATTCCCACGCCCGACGACATAAAATCGCAGATAACCACCACCTACGCAAAGGCGCTTAAGGAGTCGGGGCGCGCGTCGTTTGACGGCTATTGCGCCGATTACGTCAACCGTCAGCTTAAGATACTTGGTATAAACACGCGCTACGTTGGCGGAAACGGCAACGACGAGTATGATAATTATAAAAATCTCAGTTACTCTTCGGGCGGATACAAGGTCCACGCTTACAGCGCAAGCAAGTATACGCTCAGACAAGCTATCAACTACATAGCAAATCAGTATCCCTGCGTTACGAACGTGCTTGCGGGATTTCAAAAGACCTCTACAGTTGCGGGGCAGAAGTACGGTCACACGCACCTGATACACGCAATAATCGACGGCTACGTTTATTTTACCGAGAGCATGAGTGTAAGGCTTAACGGAGTCAGCTATCCCGAGGGCTCGGCGCTCGTTGCCACTATCGACCAATACTGCGCGAAGTACGATACGCAGTACTTCCAGTTTGAGGGTTATATATGGTTTGAGGACGAGGAGCTTACCTCCGTGCTTGAAGGTACGGATTACGTTCCGCCCGCGCCCAAGGTCATGACACCCGGTACGTATTACGTTCACGATCCTGCGGGGCTGTGGCTTCGTGAGGGTCCTTCGACGAGCACGGAAAAGCTTGCTCTGATAGGTCATAAAAACAAAGTCCACATCACAGAGATCGACGGCGATTGGGGCAGAACGTACTATAACGGCAAGGCGGGCTGGGTATTCCACGAATTTGTTACCTACGATTCCGAACTTCCGCCCGTTTTTGCGGAGACCGTGTCGGGCGGCGAGGTCGAGTCAACGTATTTCTATCCTACGATTGCCGATGCGCTCGCCGCATATAAGAGCGGGGAATACGTGATAAATCTTATAGAATCGTTAGCTATCACCAAGGACATTGTCCTCGGGGACGGAATAACGCTTGACTTGGGTGAGTTTTCAGTTGATATGTCGAAGGGAAGCATTATTTTCGACGGCGGAAAGGTCGTTTCCGCCGCAAGCATTCCCACGTTTGACGCAGACCCCTTCGTTTCCTGCTCGACGGAAGACGGCGGATACTGCTACACTTCCGATTTCACGCTCGGCGTGAGCGCTGACACGCGCCTTGAAGGCGGCGACGTGAGACTGCAATTTACCGCAAGTGCCAAGGGGCTTTCCGCAATCAGCGGTGTGAAGCTTGATTTTATTATTACCAACGCCGACGGTAGTACCGATACCGTTTCGGCAACCGTTAAAAACGATAGTGCCACCTTTACCACCGACGCGCTTGCCGCTAAAAAGATAACCGATGCTGTTTCGGTCAAGGCGAGAGCTTACGCTAAATCGGGAAGTACGACGTACGAGCGCTTCAGCGATAGCGTTGCCTTCTCGGCAAAGGATTGTTTGGGCAAGGATTACGGCGCTTCCGACAAGCTTGACGCATATATTAAGGGCGTGCTGAATTACTCAAGCGCATCTCAAAAATACTTTGGATATAAGACGGATTCGCTTTCAAACAGCGTTCTGCCCGAGGCTCAACGCAAGCCGAGCATTTCGGCATCCGATATTATCCGCGCCGAGCGAGCGCCGCACGTAATAGTCACCAGCACGGCACATATAAGCTCGGTTCGACTCGTTATCGACGATAGCGTTTCTCTGCGCTTCGGCGTTAGCGAAAAGCCCAAGAACGCCGAGCTCAAGCTCCTCGTGTGGTCGCACAGCGAGTACGAAGCGCTTGCAAAGAAGGCGAAGAACGCGGGCAAGCCCGTATCCGATTACCTTGTTGCCGCTAATTGCGAAAAGAGCATCAAGCTTTCGGGCAGCAACTTCACTTTTGACGATATCTCTCCCGAAAAATATGCCGACACGTACTACTTCCGCCTCTGCCAGACGGAAAACGGCAAGGTCAGCTACGATTACGTGGTTGCTTACAGCGTCACCGAATATTGCGCCGCGAAGCTTTCCGACGGTGTGAGCGAGGCAATAGACGAGCTTTGCCTTGCTATCGCGGATTATTCCGCCGCCGCAAGAAAGTATTTCGGATATACCGTAAATAAGGGTTGATCTCTACCGCATTTTGCGCCTTGGAGCGCAAAATGCGGTTTCTTTGCTTGACAATGCGTGTGTCGGGTGGTATAATAACCTTACATAATCTATACGAGGCGATAAATTTTGGAAAACTTAAGGGTCGATAAAAATAAAAGAAAATTAAAACCGTTGACCGTGCTTATCGCGGGATTTCTTGCCGTGATACTTACGGGAACGCTTCTTCTTATGCTTCCGATATCGAGCGCGTCGGGCGAGGTGACGGACCCCATAACCGCGGGCTTTACCGCCGTCAGCGCGACCTGCGTTACGGGACTTTCAACCGTTGAAACGGGTGCGCATTGGAGCGTTTTCGGTCAGATCGTTATACTTTGTATGATACAGGTGGGCGGTCTTGGATTTATGACGATGGCGGTTCTGCTTTCGCTCATAATCAGGCGCAACATATCGCCGCGCGAGCGTATGATAGTTGCGATGTCGTATAATCTTAATGATTACGGAAGCACCGTAAATCTTGTGCGCCGTATTCTGCTTGGCACCGTCGGCTTTGAGCTTTTGGGTGCGGCGCTTTTGGCTATCAGATTTATTCCGAAGTTCGGCACGGGGCGCGGAATATATATGAGCGTTTTTCATTCCATAAGCGCGTTTTGTAACGCGGGCTTTGATATTCTCGGCAACGGCAACTCCATGGGCGACTACTACGGCGATCCGCTTGTTTGCCTTACGTTGATGGCGCTTATAAGCATCGGTGGCATCGGTTTTATCGTGTGGGGGGATCTCGTGAATTTCCGCACGCGCCGCAAGCTGTCCGTGTATTCCAAATTCGTGCTTATTCTGACTGCCGTGCTTACCGTTTTGGGAACGGCATACGTAGCTATAAGCGAGTGGAACAATCCGCTCACCATCGGCAACTATTCGGTCGGTGAGAAATTGCTTTGCTCCGCGTTCCAATCGGTTACTTGGCGTACGGCGGGCTTTTCTACGATAGATCAAGCGTCAATGTACGGCGCAACCAAGATATTCGGCGGCATTATGATGTTCATCGGCGGCGCATCGGGCTCTACTGCGGGCGGCGTAAAGGTCGCAACGGTGGGCATTCTCGCCCTGACCGTGGCGTCTGTCTCGGTCGGTAAGACGGAGATAAACCTGTTCAAGCGCAGGGTGCCGGCAGGCGTCATCCTTCGTGCAATGACTCTCGTTTCCATCCAGCTCGTCCTTATATTCGTTGCCGCGCTTTTGTGCAACGCTGTGTCGTCTGCCCCCCTTATTGACCTTTTCTACGAGGTCGTATCCGCGGGCGGGACGGTCGGGCTTACAGCTTCGCTCACTCCCTCGCTTCATCCGTTTGCACTCATTGTGCTTATGTGTATGATGTTCTTTGGCAGGCTCGGTATACTCACCATCACGCTTGCTATTGCTACGCGCTCAAGCGAGCGTTCGCCCTCAATAATAACCTATCCCGATGCAAACATCCTGATAGGCTGATCAACGAAAGGAAGTAAAGTTATGAATAGCTTTTGTATTATAGGTCTTGGAAAGTTCGGAACTTCCTTGGCACTTAATCTTGTAAAACACGGCAAGCAAGTCATGGTAATCGACAACGATGCCGACAAGGTCAACGCTATTGCCGATATCGTCACCAACGCCGTTATAGGAGATGCGACCAACGAAAACCTTCTGCGCTCTGCGGGCGTTGCCGACTATGAGTGCGCCGTGGTTTGTATGACCTGCAACACGAGCGATATTATCCTCGTTACCATTTTGCTTAAGGAGCTTGGCGTTAAAAAGGTCATCGCGCGCGCCGTCAACGAGGGACACAAAAAGGTGCTTGAGCGTATAGGCACGGACGAGATAACCTTCCCCGAGCACGATGCGGGCGAGAAGCTTGCGTTCAGGCTTTCCAAGAGGTCCGTCGTTGATTACGTTCAGTTTGCGGGATATAAGATAGTCGAGATACTCGTTCCAAACGAGTGGATAGGCAAAAACCTTATGGAGCTGAATCCCCGCCGCAAGTTCGGTATCAATATAATCGCTGTAACTGCCGCGGAGTCGGCAAAGCCCAACGTTTCCCCCGCGCCCGACCGTCCTTTCTGCGAGGGCGACAGAGTCGTCGTTATCGGTACTGATAAGGATATTGAAAAATTATCTAAATTTATGTAATAGAGAGGCAAAAAATGGAGCTTAACAAGAAAAAAGTAATGTTCATTGGCAATTCCTTTATTTATTACGGATATTGCGTTATCGAGGGCGATCAGGGAACTCCCGATCTTGGATATTTTCATCATCTCGCAAGAGTAAACGGCGACGACGTTACCGTTTACGACTACGTTTGGGGCGGCAGAAATCTCAATCAGCTTTACGAAAAGTACCTTCCCCTTGACAACAAGGAACTTTTCGAGAGCATTGATTGCGTATTTATGTCCGAGGCAGGCGAAAATAACCGCGACCTCGTCGGCTCCGTCAAGCGCATTATGGCGCTTTTCCCCGAAAAGACGAAGTTCGTTTATCTTTGCCACACCTATACTTATCAATGCCACCACGCCCGCATAATGATGGGAATGTCAAAGCTCAGAAAAATGGGCGTTACCATCGTAAACTGGGGCGGACTTGCCTACGATATTTGGAAGGGCAGAGTCAGCGTTCCGGGCGGCAAGCTCAGCTATAACAAGGACTCCTTCGTTGTAAATAAGCACGATTGGCACCACCAGAATATGCTGTCAGGCTACATCTGCTCGCTTATGGCTTACTGCGCCGTCACGGGCAAGAGCGCCGTCGGACAGCCCTACGGCTTCTGCAACGATACATCGCTCGACGCTCGCTTCGATGCAAAGAGGTATATGGACAGCTACTACGTTGAGGGAACGTCAAACCTTGACGCCGTGTTTGCATCCGAGGAGGATATGCGCGGCTTGCAGATACTCGTTGACGAGTATATCAAGAAATACAACTGATAAAAGTGGTGAGTCAAATGCAAAAATGCATTTGACTCACCACTTGTTTTTTTATCTCCCAAATGGTATAAAATAATAAAAAACCACGGGGGGATATTATGAAAAAAATGATTTCAACATCGATGCTTGCGGAATTCAAAAGGCATCTTGTGCTTGACGAAAAAAGCGAAAACACCGTAAAAAAATATCTGCACGATATCGCGGAGCTTGCACGGTACGCCGAGGGCAGGGAATTAACGCGGGAGCTTGTGTTGGATTTCAAGCGAGAGCTTGCCGAAAAATACGAGCTTACAAGCGCAAACTCGATGATAGCGGCGGCAAACGCGTTCTTTCGCTTTTTGGGCTGGAACGAGCTTTTTATAAAGCAGTTTAAAATACAGCGAAAGGCGTTTTGCTCGCAGGAAAAGGAATTGACGAGGGACGAGTATTTTCGCCTCCTCACCGCCGCAAAGCAAAAGGGGGACGAGCGGTTGAACTTGATATTGCAAACGATTTGCGGTACGGGGATTCGCGTCAGCGAGCTTGAATTTATAACGGTGGAGGCGGTGCGCAAGGGCGAGGCGGTGGTGTCCTGCAAAAACAAGACCCGAACGGTCTTTATCGTTCGGGGATTGCAGAAAAAACTGTTGAATTATGCCAAAAGAATGAGGATAGCGGTGGGGAGCTTGTTCGTTACGAGGGCGGGGCAACCGATGGGGCGGTGCAATATCTGGCGCGAGATGAAGCGATTGTGCGCGGATGCGCACGTCTCGCCCGCGAAGGTCTTTCCGCATAATCTGCGCCACCTTTTCGCGCGCACGTTTTACGGGATCGAAAAGGATATAGCTAAGCTTGCGGACATTCTCGGACACAGCAATATCAACACCACGCGCATATACATCGTCACGTCGGGCGAGGAGCATAAGCGCAGGATGGAAAATATGCGGCTGATAATGTAAAAACGCGGAGCGTTGTTAGTGATATTCGCCCGATGGGCGAGTGATATTGCGCCGTTGGCGCAGTGATATTCGCCTGCGGCGAGTGATATGTTTGCCCAAGGGCAAACGTTTAGGAGGGTTTTTGCCTTGTGGCAAAAAGCTACCTTTTGAAAATTGAACAGCGCACTCTCGCGCGTCATTCCGAAGTTCTGACGAGCTACTTCGAGTCAGAACGAGCGAATCTCGCAAATTGGCGCAGAATTTTTGCGCCCTATGTTCGCACCGGACTTTCCCTTTCGGTCTCCCGCCGTGTGCTACGGCTATGCAAAAAAGCGACGATTAGAGTTAGGCTCCCTCCGCAGGGAGGCAAAGTTGCGCAACCGCCTTTTGATAGTGCATAGCCGCAATTTTTGGTGCTGCACCCCAATAAATCAGTCCGGTGCGAA
>JAZPZM010000121.1:0-6343 GCA_045544735.1 Eubacteriales bacterium | reverse complement strand
TCTCCCCTGCTATTTTTCGAACCAACAACCTATGCGGCAATTTGTTCTTCTACGGTCATTCCGCCCTTCAAAACTATCACAAGTTTTCCATCGGGCATTACACGAATACACTCAATGAGTTTACGTACAACGATCTCATTGTACTCCGAGAAATTGATCTCGGTATCAGCGAGAAACGCTTTGATACTTTCAATCTCTTGATTAACCTTTTCGCTTGCCTGCGTTTGGGAACGTGCTACTTCAAGCTGACTTCTCATCGCACATAGTTGATCTGATATTTTGCGAATTTCCACTTCAAACTTTTCGGTATCTCCCTCAGTTCTCATACTCATCGTAATCATATCTTCCATATCCTGCTTAAGATCCTTGATCTTCTGCTCAATAACGTAGGCATCAAGAATGTTATCGTCGCCCGTTACAGCATAAGACAGTCCGGACAAAATAAGCTCGGATACCTCATCGCGATATTCAAAAGCATTACGCAAGCCACGGCAAATAGCTTCTTGCAATTTTTCTTCATCAATAGATACTGAATGCTTGCAATATTGAGTGCCGTGTTCGACTCGATTAAGGCATCTCCAAACTCTTTTCTTTTCGCCCTTGATTACCCAAGTTTTTCTGCGATAAGGACTTCCGCACTCCCCGCAGACAAGAATTTCAGTAAGAGCGAATTTCCCACTATACTTTCCCTGCTCGGTAATGCTCAAATCCGATGTCTTTCTCTTGCTACTTCTTCGGGCGATTTCCGCTTGAACCAACTTAAAGGTTTCTTTTGAAATGATGGCGGGATGGTTATTGGTAATAAGATATTTAGCCATCTCGCCGCGATTTTTCTTTACCTTTTTATTTATACAGTTCTCAATATACGTCTTTTGCAACAACATATCACCTGCAAATCTCTCATTGCAAAGCATATCTTGAATTATTTGCTTGCTCCATACGGATTTGCCTTTTTTGGTTTTGATACCGTTTGTTTCAAGATAGGACTTTATTTGATCGAGGCTTGCCCCCTCAAGGTACATATTGAATATCTTTCTTACAACTTCAGCTTCTTCCGGGATTATTTCGGGTTCTCCATTTGCTCCTCTCTTATATCCTAAAATGGTATATCGAAAGGCGAAGGTGCCCGACTTCATTCTTTGTTGGATGCCCCAACGCACGTTAGCACTGATATTTTCGCTTTCAGCCTGCGCCATTACGCTATATAGACCAAGAAACATTTCGTTTTCTGATTTCATTGAGTCAAGCGCTTGTTCTTCAAAGAAAACGCCTATGCCCATAGCCTTTAGCTTACGAACATATTTCAAACTGTCAACGGTATTTCTTGCGAAACGAGCTACCGATTTGGTAAGGATAAAATCAATCTTTCCCTTTTCGCAATCACGAATCATTTTTTGAAAATTGGGGCGCTTATTTGCTTGAGTTCCGGTAATACCCTCATCAGCGTATATCCCTGCAAAACGCCATTTTGGATTTTTTGCAATGGCATCGGTGTAATACGCCAACTGAGCTTCATAACTGTCAAGCTGCTCGTCGCTATCGGTAGAAACTCGGCAATATGCAGCAACACGAAGTTGTCTATATTCGTTTTCTCTGCTAACAAGCAGAGGGTTTGCTTCTATTTTTGTTACTATCTTAGTCGATGGTATTGCTACTTGCATGTTTATCTCCTCCCGATTATCTTGGCTTGATTTATTAAAGTGATCGTGATACTTCCATCTTTTTCTAATGAAATGGTATCAACTATCTTTTTCATAAGCGGAAGAAACGCTTCATCTGTGTTCCATCTCGCCAAACTT
Source organism: Eubacteriales bacterium (assembly GCA_045544735.1). Taxonomy (GTDB): domain Bacteria; phylum Bacillota; class Clostridia; order Oscillospirales; family CAG-272; genus CAG-390. The sequence continues at coordinate 4,544 of JAZPZM010000121.1, read as the reverse complement.
TCCTTTATATATACCGTGTGCGACTCAGATTTGTTCTCACTGCAACATTCAAACTTCATTTCTACACACTGCAATATAAGCTTTTTTACCGCTTGGAACTGAACTTTGGTTTGATCCATAAGGCGGTTAATTTCGTTGTTTTGGCGAACAATCGCCAAACTCGGATTATAAGTCTCTACTTTGCCTTCGTTTTCAACGCTTTGCAGATTACTCTTGGCTTTAACAAAGGCATCTGTAATTGCATCAAAGATTTCTTGATCTCCGACATAAATATCATTTTTACAGCCGTTGGTACAAAACCACTTCTCTCTTTTGCTCCACGTTGCATGTCGATACAACTTCTTTCCGCATTGAGAACATACAATTATGTCCTTGAGATATTCCACCTCCTGGCTGTATTCAACCTTCTTGACTCCTTTTTGAGATTTAAGATTATAGGCGCGTTCATAATCCGCATCGCTCACAATAGCAGGATACCCGTCCTCGCCTATGTATTTTTTGTTTTCAATGATACGGGCAATCATATTTTTGTTCCAAACGTTTTTCTCTTGATAAAAAACGACTCCACGCTCGGTAAGGTCATCAGCGATGGCTTTAAGGATTTCTCCCGTTCCGTAACGCTGAAAGATCTCAATCACTACTCTCGCTTCTTCATCGTTGACAGTAAGAATACCGTTGACCATTTTATACCCATAGCTAATCATACGAAGTGCCATCACTTCACCTCCATTCTTAATTGAAGCTCACCAAGCAAGCAGAACGTTATATCGCCATTTTGTTCTGCGTAAATCTTTGTCACAATAGAAGTAAAAAGTTCTTTGTCTATCTCCGATAACGTTTTCGGAGAATCGTTCAGTATGCGCTTTAAGTGTCGAAGTTCCTCAATACACCGCTCATCTTCATCCTCAGACAGCAATTTGTTTCTTCTAACTCGAAGATCTTCTATCTGCTTTTTAATACTGTCCGTTTTCTCAAAGTAAGTTACATCATCAATAATACCTTTGGTATGCAGTTTGGAATACATTGAGTTTTGTTCACTCAAGCTTGCTATCTCACCGTCGATTTCTGCTACCTGTGAGTTCCCCATTGTGATCTTTGTCTTGAGATTTTGAAGTTGCGTTATTGTTTCGTCCAACAACACTTTTTCATTTTGACGAAAGCGATTATACATTTGGACAAAAGCTGAAAACACCTCCGCATCTGAATAAGCACGGCTTTTACAAGCTGTACCAGAATTGCCTTTTTTACTGCAAACCCAAAACACTTCCTCTTTGCGAATCAGTTTTTTATACACCCAACCGCACTCTCTACATCGAATCTTTCCGCTTAAAAAGAGCTTTTCGCCCTTTCCCCCTTTCAAATACTTTTCTTCACGTCTACGACGTAGCGTTTGAGCCGCTTCATAATCTTCTTTTGATATAATCGCTTCGTGTGTATCTTCTGCGTAATACTTCGGGCGTTCACCTCTATTGGGGCGATTTCGGAGTGGTAGCATAGGGGGCGTATATGTTTTTTGCATCATAGTATCACCTATATATTTCTCATTGGAAAGAATATAGCGGATATGACACACCGCCCAAAACGGTTCCTCCAAATCTCGGTTGAGTGTTGCCGCAATAGCGTTCATTCCTACTCCTGCTAAGTACCAAGCAAATATTTTCTTTACAATTTCCGCTTCTTCGGGACAAACTATCAGTTGTTTATCTATAAGGCGATAACCGTATGGAGCGCTCGTTGCAACAAACGTACCATCTTCCATCTTCATTCTAAAAGATGTTGACATTCGTTTCGATGCCGAAATAGATTCTCCCTGCGCAAATGCACTCTTTATATAAAGAATCATTTCAGAGTTCATATTTTTCGTGTCTATGTTATCGCTCTCAAAATAAACGCTAACTCCACACTCTGCCAAAACGCGAACACTTTCAATGCACTCAAGCGAGTTTCTTGCAAATCTCTGAACGCTCTTTACAAGCACCCGGTCGATCTTACGATTTTGGCAATCCTTAAGCATTCGCTTAAATTCGTCTCGCTTATTTATACAAGTTCCCGTTATGCCTTCGTCGGCATATATATCTACAAAGACCATACTTTCATGATTTCGGATATAATCGCTATAATAGCGCATCTGCGCAATAAATGAATTGATCTGATCCGAAGAATCTGTACTAACTCTGCAATATGCCGCAACTCTTAATTTGCGTTCAGCATTTGCACCAAGCGTTGGCTTTATAACTTTTACTTCTCTTGTTCCGTTATTCATACGGCTACCTCCTCTCTTTTGTACTATAATTTTACTGATTTTTGAAAATCCCTCAAGGATGCGATTTTTATGCGATTTCGATCACCGCACAATTTGTTTTTTCTGCATTTCTTTTGTTTAAGCGATCAAGTATCTTCCTATCCACTCCACGTTCTGCAAGCCTGCGAAGAACATCAAGGGATACAAGATAGATCATTTGATTTTTGCTTTGTTCACTCATTTACTCTACCCCCATACTGACCTTCAACGCTTGGTCAACAGCCTCCATCGACTCTTTGCTTGCTCGTCCGACATATCGAGTAAGCCTTGTTTTGTCTACCGTCCTTACCTGCTCTGCAAGTGCAATCGAACTCATAGAAAGATCGCTGCTTTCGATAGGAATGTGGGTAGGCATATATTTTTTCTTTTGGCAACGGCTTGTGATTGCAAGCACGATTACAGTAGGACTATGCGTATTTCCTACGTTATTTTGAATGACCAACACGGGGCGCTCTCCGCCCTGCTCCGATCCGATAACGGGGTCAAGTTCGGCAATGTAAATCTCTCCGCGTCTTATTTTTCTATCCATATCTATGAACCTCCTTTGTTTTGCCGAAAACGGCTATGTATGACAAGAGCCGCCCAAACAGTTCGCTTGGGCGGTTCTCGTAAGAAAAGAAGTGAAAAGAAAGGAGATTTTCACTGTTTAACATTCTTCACAGCACCGACGCTGACTCTTGGTGATCAGAAGTGCGAGGTAGTCGCAAAAGTCGTCGTCAATGGGTTCGTGATTATTCTGCTTGCGGCAGAACTCAAGGAAGTGGAACATCGCATCGAAATCTTCACCGATCTCAATCTCGATGAGTGCTCCCGTTACCGGGCTGACGAAAACACAAGGCTCACCGTCAAGCCAACGGCGTAGGTTTTCACGTTTATCGTTGAACATTGCCGTGCATTTCTTAAATGCCCACCGTGCGTGATTGATACGCACCTCTTTTACTCTCGGGTCGGTATCGTCCCGCATAGCTTCATATCCGTTCAGAATAGCTGTCATGTAGCGTGAAAATTCGTGTCTCTTGTTCATTTGATTTAACCTTCCTTTTTAAGTAGTTTTTTGATGCCGTCCTGTGCGGCTCTGATCTTTTTGATACGCCCCTCTAAATGGGCGATGGTCTCTTGGATTTCTTCGTTGCTTGTTGCGTAGTAATAGCCTTGATTGCTTGAGCATATAGGAACGCCTTTACATCTAAGCTCGTTCACCATTCGTCGGACTTCTGCCCCCTTACAATGGAACCTTGCTTCAATGACTTTGCTCTTAACGGCGTTAGCTTTACCACTATGCTCTTTCTGCATATACCGTTCAAAAGTGTTCATTATACTGCCTTTCCCCTATGAATTTCTTTGAATCGAATACCCATACCAAAAGGTTCTTCCCATCAAAGATAAATAGGTATGTATCCGAGCCGCCGTAGGCAGACCTATGTGAAAGGTGGTCTACCGTTTTACCTTTGGCTCTTAACACACCTATTTGTCCTCGACACCCCGGTGTGACCGAACATTGTTCGGTATGGGAAGTCATCAAGCGTCCGATTACGAGTCGGCTCCATAGGAATCTCACCTCCCCCGGGTACTCCGCAGGCAGCGCCTTTCGGCTACTGAAGTATCATTATCCCTCACGTTTGTCATCGCCCTCTGTCGGTAGTAATCCGACTTCACTCAAAGTATCGTTTGATCGCTCCCTCCGTGAAGGGAGATCTTGGCGCACCTTTTGAGCTTGGCTTATTCACTCCTCGCAAATATAACGTGGGTAAAGTGCTTGATGAATGGGTATTCTTTTTTCAATGATCAGTGAATGGCTTTGTTTTGCCCTTCTACTATTCGTTGCTTACTTTTTTTGAAATTTGGCAACTTTTTTTCAAAAATATTTTTTTAGTTTTTTAATGGCAGTATTTTTTCGGTAATTCAGAGTTCTTCTTGGAATACCCAGCATAGCCCCCAATTCCAATTCGGGGATCGGGTTATCTGACAGATAAAAGTGATATATCACCTCATATTCCTCTCGCTTTAGTGAATCAAGCGCGACCGTAAGTGTATCGTTATCAATCTTGAACATGACCTCTGCAACCACATCTGCATCGGGATCAGCGATGATTTCTTCGCCGTTGTATTCCTCATCCTCGATAATCAGCGAGGACATAGAGACGGTTTGAAGTCCACTCTCGCGCTCCATACGCTTGAGATAATAGTGACGGTTCAGTTCCTTCCTCCATTTCAGAGCCGTTTCCTTATCGCACTCCGCGAC
>JAZPZM010000120.1:0-7616 GCA_045544735.1 Eubacteriales bacterium | reverse complement strand
CGGCATCGAGGTGGCTATAGATATTCGCCGTGGTGCTCATATCGCTATGTCCGAGCCATTCCTGAATCTGCTTCATTGGCACGCCTTGGGCAAGAAGTACCGAGGCGCAGGAGTGGCGCAGATCGTGGAAGCGTATCTTCTTCAGGTTATGCTTCTTCAGAAGCTGTCGGAAGTGTCCGGTGACGAAGTCGGGATCGTAGAGCTTGCCGAGCGCATCCACGCAGACGTAGTCGGTGTATTCCTTCGAGTACGCCGAGCGCATCACCTTTTTCATCTGCTCCTGCTTCTCGCGGTGCTTCAGCAGCTCCCCTCTGACGAAGGGCTCCAGCGTCAGCGTGCGGTAGGAGGATTTTGTTTTCAGTCTGTCCTTGGCAACGATGCCTTCCTCGGTGGAGTGGACGGTGTGGCGGACGGTCAGCGTGTTCTCTGTGAAGTCGATTGCCGACCACTTCAGTCCGATCACCTCGCTTCGTCGGAGTCCATAGTAAGCGGCAAGAAGGATCGGGATATAGATCTCGTCATCCTTGACCAGCTCGAGCAGTTGCTTCACCTCCTCGGCGTTGTAGTAGGCGGCGATGAACTGCTCCTTCCTCGGTCGATTGGCTTGGTCAACGGGATTGCTCGGTATGATACGCCGCTTCACCGCATCCTTGAACGCTTTATGGAGCACGCCGTGATAGCGTTGACCGGTTGAACCCTTAAGCCCCGCGTTGCGAAGGTAGGTGTAGAATTCGTTGATCTCATCCCCCGACAGATCCTTGACGGTGAGGTCGAGGGGCGTGAAGAACTCGCGGATGCGCCCGTCGATATACCGCTTGTACTGGTGGTAGGTCTCCCGCTCGATGTCGTGCTGATGTCCCTCCAGCCATTCGTCAAGGTAGTCCAGCATCTTGGTGTTTGCCAGACGGTTGCGCTCACGCTCGGCGTGAGTCATGGTCTCCGCAAGGTACAGATCTCCCGTGTTATACTTATCAAGTATTTTGTTGAGGAGATACTGTGCCTCTTTTTTGTTGCCCTTCTTGGCTTCAAGGTTCAGCGTGTGCCACTTCGTTTTGCGCTTGCCGTCCACGCTCGGCAGATTGATCACCGCATAGTATTTGCCCTTGTCCTCGGCGAGTCGTCCTGTGATTCTTTTCATATTTTTAAGCCTCCTTTTTGTATTGAACCAATCATACCTTAACACTTCTTGAAAGTCCAGCGATAATTCGGAAAATTTGGATTAATTATTTGATAATATTTTTCATTCACCATCATCTCCACAAGCGCGGCTTTGGGAATGAGAATGGAGCGTCCGATTTTGATGCTGTCGATGCGCCCCTCGTGGATCAGCTTGTACACGGTGTTCTTGCTGCAATGGAGCAAGCGCACCACGTCCTTGACCTGCATCACGTCAGGCTCTTTCTTGAAATATTCGAAAACGTCTCTCTTGATCATACGCATATTACCTCCTGCAATTTGTAATCTGAAACGAATGTCTGTCATTTTACTCATAACTTTTCTCCTTTTTAGGTGTTTTTTATTATAAAAAATTCGGTGCCACAAAGGGGACAAGCATCGAAAAAAGTCCCCCTGCGAAAACTTTCGAAAATGCCGCAACAGTCCGCCATTGCGGGCTGATGTGAATGCGCAAAAAGGACTTTAGTCCCCAGTGCTTTAACCCGCTTCAAAATAAGTTTTGGGCAAATACGGCTTCTTTCGCTTAACAATGCAACAATGCAAGTGACACTGTACGTGATCTTCCCGAAGGTTGCAATCTTCAACCTTGCGGCAGAGACACTCTGCAATGTTACAATCTTCATGCCGTTTCTTCGGCGCTATCGGGGATCGCCCAAAACCAACGCTTGCCGATCTTCTTCGTAACGATGCTTTTGTTCTTCAGCTTAGCCTCGTTAACTGTGCGCTGTGAAATGTTGCGCTCCTTTGCTTTTTCGAAGATCTTTTCGGCGGGAACGAACTCACCCGAGGAAAGCATATCGAGAATCAAGTCCTCTGCTTGGTCGGTTTTCGTTTCAGCTTCACCGCCGCCGAGAAGCTCGTCCGCTGTGATCTTGTCGTAACCGTCAAGCCATTTGAAGCCCTCGTCGTTACCGAGATTGAACGCCATTGATTTTCCTTCGGGCGCAAGGGACGACTTGTCGTGAACGATGACACGCACGTTTGGTGTCTTGCGGTGTCTGCCGACGAGAAGAACGCTTCGCGCCGATGCACGAAAGTCAATCGTACCGAGACCGCGATACGCACTGTTGGTACCTTTCATCTTGTTGAGATGCCCCACGAACACGATAGCGCAACCCGTTTCCTCAGCGATCCTTGCAATGCCACGCATCACGGTACGGATTTCATTTGCTCGGTTGATGTCGGTGTCTTCACCAACGTAGCCTTGGATGGGATCGAAGATCATTAGCTTTGCGTTCGTTGCTTTGATCGCTGCTTCAATGCGCTCGTCCTTCAGTGTCAGCACGTCAACTTCTTCGCTGATGTTGAAGATCAGATTTTCGTTCGCCTCCGCTTCCATCAGCCTCGGTTTCATCGTGTCGCCGAGACCGTCCTCGGCTGTCTGATAGATCACGCTGATGGGTTCGCGCTCCTCCATCCCGGGAAAGCCGTGACCGTTGGAGCACGCCGCCGCAAGCCGTAGTCCGAGCGTCGTTTTACCTTCACCCGGATCACCTTGAATGATCGTGATCTTTCCGAACGGTATGTACGGATACCACAACCATTCCACCTCTTGCAGTTCGATATCGGATATCGATACAAGCTTCATTTCTTTTTCCATTTCTTTACCTCCTTGGTTTTTGATGTATTTTTATCTTTGAGAAAAAGATCACTCTAATAGGTAGCCATCGAGAAAGTGTTTTTTATCCCCCCCTCACTTTATATCCCACACTTTTTTCTGATTTTTAGGAAAGATTCCTCTATCCTTTATTGGGCATTTTTTTGCATTTTGGACGAAACGAATTTTAGACTTCGTTTTATATTTCAAAAAACCGAAGTTTTATCAAACCAAAATCAATCAATGAAAATTTGCTCTCACTCTTTATTCCACACTATTTTTTCGTTTGTACGATACGTTTTCTTAATGAAATGCACCCTCATCCTTTATTGCTGACTTTTTTACGATTTGACTACCATGTTTTTTGCGAATTTACAATTTGTTTACTGAAGAACCCCTCACCTTATATCCCACACTTTTTTGCGATTTGAGCGCCCATTTTTTCGACAATTAACAAATTCTTTACATTCACAAACTCGAACTGCAAAATGACAACTAAAAAAGGGCATGACTATACAACTGAAATCAGCTGCTTGTCATGCCCTATCTCGATGGTCAGTGTTCTCACCCTTGCGGGTGGATATAAGCTCTTTTCCGGCTTGCTATACTGATCAATGATCAGCGTGTCCGGCGGATGGATGCTATGTACGAAACATAAAATATTTAATTGTCCTTTGGGTTTCCTCGACTGTATTGTATCACAGCTCTGACGAGAATTTTGTTGAAGCGTGTAGGCTGTGAAAATTTTTTTACAGTTTTTAATGTTTTTTAGTTGGACTTTAAAACTGTATTCCCTTCTCCGCGCCACCTCGCATTAGCTGACCGAATTATGACTGGGCATTTTTTCCACCCATCGTGAAAATGTAATATGTCAAGCCGCAAGGGGTGAACGTTTCGTTCACCCCTTGGTTTGTATTGGTTTTAGAACTGTATTCCCTCCCCTGGGCGCTCTTCGCCCTCGCCTATGTAGTCTTCGACGGGCTGATCGTCAATTTCGGTAGGAGTGTTATTCTCAAAGGGATTGGGCTGACCTCCGATCTGCGGCTTGTATTCGACAGCGCCTTGTTTCCCTTCGCCGACTTCATCGGCGGTTTCTTCTTCAGTGAACTCCCTTTCCGCGTCTTCGAGGTTCACCGCAGTTTCTGTTTTCTCTCCCTCGTCAACAGGCGACGTGGCGGTCGCGTGGCTTTCTTCGGGCACATCCTCCACCGATACCGTTATCTCCGCTTGTGGCGGCTTTTCGGCGCTCACGGGCGGCTCATCTGCGCCCTGACTCGGTGATGTGAAGAATGCCATAATAAACGCGAGGATGATGGTTATCAATCTTTTCATATGTTTTTTCCTTTCCGAGCACGCCTTTCGCGGCTCAACACAAGTATAAACATAAAAACGCAAAAGTCCAGCGAGAATAGAGAAAAAGATGAGGAACCGCAGATAATTTTGCGATTCCTCTTGTCTTATTCAAGCTCAGCCGTCATCACCTCGATGATGAGCCTCGCGCCGAGCGTGAAACCTTGCACGAAGGCTTCCCTCTCGGAGATGCCGTACATCTCGTTGGTGCAATCGATGAGCTTTTCAAGGATTTCTTTTTCCTCGCCATTCAGCCGCTTTTGCAGCTCGTCCTTGTGTCGCGCGACGTAGCCGAGAAGTTCCAAATACCCGCTTCCCTTCTTCGCGCCCCCATCGCACGGCGAGATGTTGCCGTACCATACCCCGCCAATGATGCCCATTTCGCACCTCCTTCGTAAAGAGAGAGCGGCCCCGTCTCGGGAAATCCCGATTCAGAACCGCTCTATTTTGGTTTTTGCTATTCACTTGCCTTTTCCGTACCATATGTACTACCTCCTTTTCGTGGTAGCACACACTATATCACAGAAAGGGGCGGAAGTCCAGAGAGAATAGAGATTATTTCACCATTCTTTTAAACGCCTCGTAATTTTCTATTTCGCGCTCGGTATGGTAGACCGCATACTCTATCGTATCGAAGTAGCAGAGATAGTCTTGCATCACGGTATTGAATACCTTTGCGACGATCTGGGGAGGATTTCTGAACGCTCCGCAACCGAAGGCGCCGAGTATCAGTATTTCATTTCCGTTGGCAACTGCGATTTCGAAGATTCTTCGGATACGTTTCGTCAGCAGTTTTTCAAGCTCTGCAGATGTAATCTTTACGGCCTTATCTCCAGCGTGGGGATTCATAGCATTGCTCGGGCGTTCACGCAGGTTCGGTGCCGCGCAGGTAAGAATATTGACATTCCACCATTCGTCTTTCGGCATAACCTCGGGAAAGTTAGTGTCGCTTTTGAACACGCATACATCCGGAGTATAAATGCAGTCATTGTTGTATAACGGGTTCGCCGCCTTACGAACGCATTCCACATCGCATCGGTGTTCAGACACGGATACAGCGTCGTGCATCGGCAAATGCATTCTTCTTGAGCAGACGAGCCGTTCACCACACCGCCACCAGGAGTGGTCGCCGACGCAAAGTTCAGCACACAGACCTTCATGCCTTGCTTGGCGTATGCCTCCGCTGCTTCGAGCGAACGTTTCCCGCTAACGATCACCTTGGCCGTTTCTGTTTTGTAAGCTGAAGGAACAATTACATTCTCGCTTTCGGCTATAAAAACTTGACTATTAGTTGATTGTTGAATGGCTTGCATCAGAGTCGGCTCCGATGTATATCGCCGTTCCGTGTCGCGGAATATCTCCGCGTTTTTGGTTCTTCTGTCGATCATCTGATCACCTCACTCAACAAAAGAATTACCTTTTTCGAGGATTTTCTTTCTTTCCTCCCAATCGGGCATAAACATTGCAAGCTGTTGATAGAATTTTTTCGAATGATTTGGCTGTAAAAAATGCGTGAACTCATGCACAACAACATATTCGATGCACGAGATAGGAGCTTCTACCAAAGCATAATTGAATGTCAAAATACAACGTTTGGGTTGACAACTTCCCCAACGAGACACCATACTTCTATATCGAATAAAGGGATACTCAACTCCGTATTTTTGAAATTTAGGATAAATAGCGTCACATAAAGATTGAACAGTATCTTTACAAATCGACATCAACCATTTATCAAGCATCTTCTTTTTTAGTACATAGTCATTGGGATCTTTAACAGTCAGAATGATATACGATTCATCGCTTTCTATTGTGTTTTTATTTCCATCAACGATTCTCAATCTTCTGTCGTGACCAAGTATTCGGAACGTTTCTCCATCCACATATTGCTTTGGCTTGGGAGCATATCTTGCCCGTTCTTCGTAATGAGCAAGCGCTTTGAGAATATACTCTGCTTTGGATTCAATGAATTCTTCTATAATTTGTTCGGAGATGCGAGGATTTGCCGAAAGAAAAATGGTTCTATCCGCCTTAATTCTCAGGTTGATATTCTTAACATCTTTCCTTTGAAGGTCATACTCGATGCGTTTTCCATTCAATACTATTTCTTTGATCATTTAAATCTCCTGAGGGCGACCGTAATTACATTTTCAATGATCTTGTCAATAGAATCGAAGTCAACTTGAATACCTTTTTCTTTCTCGATTTCGTAGAACATGTCATCAATGTCTTGAGCAATTTTGTTATGGATGTCTTTGTTTGTCTGCCAATCAACCATATTGTGTTCATCAACAATTTCAGTAATACGAATTGAAATGTCGGATATAACATCGATGTTGGCACTAATGTCCATCACATCATCCAGAATTGCAGTAATAACACCGTAGAATGCCTGGGCATGAACATTGCCCTTGATCTTTTCGGGATAGGTGATGTTCGTTGTGCCTTTGCGGTAATCCTCCATAATGGTTTTCATCTTTGAAAGGTATTCCGCTTCCGTGATTACTCTATTCTTGTAATCCTCAAGAGCCTCCTTGATTCGTTTCGAGAAAGTATCGTAATAAGCAGGATTTTCATCTCTGTTTACCTTAATACTCTTTGTCATATGCGAAACAATTGCATCTGCCTTTGATCTCATTGTTCCGAGCTCGTGAAGTTCTTTTTCCAGTTCATCTCTGTCAAGAATATCTACGGGATTAGTGATTTGCTTAATTCCAGCAACAGACATATGTGTATCAAGCAAATTCTGCATCTGTTTTTCGTACTCTTTGTTATCTATAGTGTCCGCATAACGCTTTTTGACACTTCTTCTAACCTTTGAGTAGAAGATAAACGCAGATTGATACATTCCGATTTCCTGTTTGGTAAATGCTGCATATGCTTTCTCGGAATTGAGAACCATACTGAGAGCACGACCAAAAGAACAAAGCTCATCATAGAACTTTGCACGGATATCAATGTCCGCGAGGAACACCTCGATTTCCTCTGTATCCTCTTTGTTTTTGATAGATACAAAGAGATCGCAAAGATGCGAATATGCTTCACGCAAACGGCTCACACAAGCCATAACATCAACGATTACACCCTGAATATCGGCACTATCGAACGCTTCGAGACCTGCACCGCTATATACTTCCATGGCGGAGTCAAGCTTCTGAATCAGTCCGCGATAGTCCACTATCAGACCGAAGTCTTTACCCTCAAAAAGACGATTCGTACGTGCAATTGCCTGAAGCAAGCCATGTTCCTTTAACTCTTTGTCAATGTAAAGAACCTGTGTACGAGGAGCATCAAATCCTGTAAGAAGCTTGCTACATACGATAAGAATATCGATCTCACCATCGATAAACTTATTCTTTATCGCATCCTCATAGTCATCCGCGTTGCCGTACTGCGCCATCATTTTGTTCCAGAAAGCTACAACCATATCGTCCGTGCTTTCATCCACCTCTTCGCTACCTTCACGCATATCGGGTGCGGAAATCACAACAGC